>CAJMCT010000082.1 GCA_905211955.1 uncultured Eubacteriales bacterium
ATTTTTTATATTATCCATTATTTTAATTTATAAAATCTAAAAACACCGTTGCAAATCGAAAATCACCGCAAAAAGCAGTATAAACACAAGCCCTATCGTATGAATTACGCCTTCCACCTTTCGGTTGACGGGTTTTTTAAATATGCCTTCTATCAAGCAAAAAACTATTCTCGACCCATCAAGTGCTGGGAAAGGCAATAAATTAAAAACGGCAAGATTTACGCCTATAAAAGACGTGATATTAAGTAAATACCTAAGTCCACCCACTTTAATAGCATCTGCAGTGACGGCAATGGTAGTCACTGTTCCGCCCACAGAAGATATTGAAAGCCTACCCGTTAGAAGTTGCCCTAAAACCGAAAATATAGTCCCTGCAAGTTTAATCGAGTAATCGAAACTGTTCGCAATAGTTTTAAAAAACCCAAACCTAACCGTCGTAGAATAAAGCCCACTCGATACAACTTCACCCTTGTCGTTTAGTTGATAACTTATCCCTAGTGCGTTATATAGTTTTGAAACGTCTTCTAAATTAGAAAAGTCGGTGTCCGCGCGAAGCATAACTAAAACTTCGGTATCTTTTCCGCCACGACGAACTGTAAACTCGACTTTGTCGCCCTTTTTTCTATTCTCTATCCCGTCCATAAGGTCTGAGATTAAATACACGCTTTTTCCTTCTACCGATAAAATTATATCTTTGCTTTGCAAAGAATATTCTTTTAGATACACGTTGCTATCTACCATATCCACGCCAACTAATGCCGTTTGCCCGTAAGCGCCAAACATTACGGCAATAATTATCACGGCAAATAAGTAGTTCATAAACGCACCCGAAAACAAAACGATTATTCTCTTAAACGGGTTTTTATTGTTAAAGGCTTTGGGATTTTGCAAATCCTTATCTTCACCAAGAAAAGCGCAATATCCCCCTAACGGCAAAAGACGGACGGAAAACAATTCTCCGTCCTTCTTTTTCTTTTGATATAATTTTGGCCCAAAGCCTATTGAGAATTCTTCTATGCTAAACCCTAAAAGTTTACCCGAAGAATAATGCCCGAATTCGTGTACGGTTATCATAATAAGCAGTACCAAAACCGCTAATAAAACGTACCCTATATACCCCATTACTTCCGAAAAGGAAGCGAGCAAGTTTAATTCCATTTACACTCCGAATTTGTTTTTAATGAAACTTGCGCCGAAATTATTTGCGCTTTCTAATTCTTCGTAAGTAGAATAATTACCGCCCTTAAACTCGTCTAGTGCGCCCTTTATACCTTCAAAAATATCCGTGTAGCCTATGCGGTTTTCTAAGTAATACTTAACCGCTTGCTCGTTCGCACCGTTCGCTACCGCGGGGCAAAGTCCGCCTTTCTTCCCCGCCGAGATTATTAAGTCAAGGCAAGGAAACCTATCAGTATCCGGCTTATCAAAGGTTAGTTTACCCAATGCGGAAAAATCTAAACTTTTTACGCCGTTATCAAGCCTTTCTGGACAAGATAAGGCAAGACTTATGGGTATTTCCATAGTGGGATAACTCATTTGTGCAATAACACTTGCATCATTATATTCCACCATAGAGTGTATGATACTTTCCTTATGAATTATAACGTCTATCTTTGAAAAATCGGTATCGTAAAGCCAACGCGCTTCTATAACTTCAAAACCTTTGTTAACTAAGGTTGCGCAGTCTATAGTAATCTTTGCACCCATATTCCAGTTAGGATGTTTTAGAGCATCGCTTGCCTTAGCCGTAATCAACTGTTCTTTTGTGTAATCTCTAAACGCACCGCCAGAACAAGTTAGAATAAGTTTTCTAAACTCTTTTTTATAGTCGAAAGAAAGCGACTGCCAAATTGCCGAATGTTCGCTATCGATAGGGGTAATCTTTATCCCCTTTTCCTTTGCAAGACGCATAACCATTTCGCCACCGACGACCAAACTTTCTTTGTTCGCAAGCGCTATGTCTTTGCCCTTTTTTATACAATCTAATACGGCAATAATACCCTTAAACCCAACTAGCGCAACAACTACGACGTCCGCTTCGCTTATTATGGCGTTCGTGAAGGCGTTTTCGCCAAAATGCATTTGCGCATTCGCGCCAAACCCTTCAAAATCTTTTTCGCTACAACTAGAAGTTGCAACTAAGGGCTTAAACTCGTTTATCTGTTCTTTCAAGAGTTCAAAGTTATTTCCACCTGCAAGGGATACTACCTTAAACTTATCGGGATACCGCCTTATAACGTTTAACGTTTGTCTTCCAATAGAACCCGTACTGCCGATTATAGCAACTCTTTTCATACTACACCACTAAAAACATTATGCAAACGAATACCGAGCATAAACTCATGCCGTCTATTCTATCCATAGCACCGCCGTGACCGGGCATAATTTTACCCATGTCCTTGATACCGACACGGCGCTTGATTAAACTTTCTAAAAGGTCGCCAAGTTCGGTTAAAACCGAGCCTACTAAACCTATCAATATAAAGAAGAATATCGGTGAGAAAAAGTTTACCATATCCGCCATACCACGGAATACGAAAAATACTATAATACTACCTATTATTCCGCCGACAATACCACCGATTGCACCTGCAACCGTTTTGTTTGGAGAAAGGCGCGGACATAATTTTTTTACGTTGCCTTTTCTTAATTTACTATACGTCATACCAACCAAGTACGCCATAGTATCAGAGCAAGGCGATATAACGAAGATTAAAAGCATTGCTAAAAATCCGTTAGGCTCGCCAACATCGTTAGATACTAGCATTGCAAGTATTAAGAGCGCGGGATAAACTATGGGCAAAATGGATATACCAAAAGTTTTGATATCGTACCCTTTAACAACACAGTAAACTGCAACACCTATAACGAATAGTAATGCAAGGTCTATTGCAAACAAGAACCCGTAGCCTTGCATATAAAGGTATTCGGTAAGACAATACGTAGGCACGAAAAGTATGCCGAAAATAGTTGCCGGAACAATCGTTCCTTTTGCCGAATACGGCTTTACCGCACGCGCAACTTCAAAAGTTGCAAGCGAGCAAAACGCAAAGGTTAATATTTGAAATAGTTTAACGCCAACACCGTCTACAAACTGACGAAGTAGGAAAAACCCTACTATAATTGCGACGAAGCATGCGCCTGAAATAGTTCTTTTTAGCATAAGTATATCCTTAAATTTTGCCGTATCTGCGCTTTCTTGCGCTAAAACTTAAAACGGCTTTATCAAATTCTTCTTCATTAAAGTCCGGCCACAAAACGTCGGTAAAATAAAGTTCAGAGTACGCGCCTTGGTATAACATAAAGTTAGAAAGTCTAAGTTCTCCACCCGTTCTAATTATAAGATCGGGCTCGCCAAAACTTGCGGTATAAAGGTTTTTAGAAATATTTTCTTCGGTTATTTCTTCGCCCTTTTCAACAAGAGTTTTTACCGCCTGCACGATTTCTTGACGCGCGCCGTAGTTTATTGCAACGTTAAGTACACTACCCGTGTTATTTTTACTCTTTTCCATATCTTCACGGATAATCTCTTGAAGTTCTGGGGTTAGTTTAGATAAGTCCCCCATAACGTTTAGGCGAACGTTGTTTTTTAGCACTTTCTTTAAAAACTTAGTAAAGTAAACTTTCAAAAGTCGCATAAGTTCGTCTACTTCTTCTTTGGGGCGCGCCCAATTCTCAGAAGAAAAGGCGTAAAGCGATAACGCTTTTACGCCGATACTGAAAGCGTGGCTAACAATTTTATCCACGTTGGCAGAACCGTGCTTATGACCGTAAGACCTTTTTTTACCAAGATTTTGCGCCCACCTACCGTTTCCGTCCATTATAATTCCCACGTGATTAGGGATTTTTATATTTTTAGTTTCCATTATACGGACATTATATCCTTTTCTTTATCTTGGCAAAGTTTGTCGATTTTTTCAACGCCTTCGCTCGCAACCTTTTCGATTTCCTTTTCGCAAAGTGCATGTTCGTCTTCTGATAGTTCTTTATTATTCTTCATTTTCTTTAAAGAATCCATTGCGTCACGACGAACGTTTCTAACTGCAACCTTGCTATCTTCCGCCATCTTCTTAACTTGTTTAACTAGTTCTTTTCTTCTTTCTTCGGTAAGAACGGGGAAAACAAGACGGATAACTTTTCCGTCGCTAGACGGGGTTATACCCAAGTTTTCAGCAAGAAGTTGTTTTTCGATAACCTTTACCATAGAAGCATCCCACGGAGCGATAACTAAGCATCTTCCTTCGGAAACGGAAATGTTTCCCACTTGGTTAATGGGAGTAGGTGTTCCGTAGTAGTCGACTAAAACCTTGTCTAAAATATGTGGGTTAGCACGACCTGCACGGATAGTGATATATTCACTGTTAAGTACAGAATAGGTCTTATCAACCTTTTCCATTGCTTCCATAAGTATAATTTCAAATTGTTCGTTTTCTATAGCCATGATTTTACTCCTTTAATTACTTAATAATCGTTCCGATATCGTCGCCGGAAACGGCACGCATAAGTGCGTTTTCTTCAAAAAGACCGAACGCAAGAACGGGTATTTTATTTTCCATACAAATGGTTATTGCCGTAGTATCCATAGCCTTTAAGCCTTGAGCGATAAAGTCTTTATAGGATACTTCTTTAAGTTTTTTAGCATTGGGGTTAAGTTTAGGATCGGAATCGTAAATACCGTCTACGTTTTTAGCGAGAAGCAATACGTTAGCACCGATTTCCGCTGCACGAAGTGCCGCCGCCGTATCCGTAGTAAAATACGGGTTTCCCGTTCCGCAAGCAAATATAACTACTCTGCCCTTACCTAAGTGGGACATAGCCTTTCTTAAAATGTAAGGCTCTGCAACTCTCATAATCGTTAAAGCCGTTTGAACACGGGTAGGCACGCCCCTTCTTTCCAAAGCGTCTTGAATAGCGATAGCGTTAATAACGGTAGCGAGCATACCCATATGGTCAGCCGCGCTTCTATCCATTTCTACACCTTGTCTACCGCGCCAAAAGTTTCCGCCACCGACGATAATGCCGATTTCAACACCGAGATTTTTAACCGCGATAATTTGGTCTACCACTTGCGACAAAATAGTTTCGTCTATACCGTTGCCATTTTTCCCTGCAAGCGCTTCACCCGAAAGTTTAATAATAACCCTTTTGTACTTAGAACTTGACATAAATTTCTCCATAATAGTTTATACAAACTTATTTTACCATAATCTTCCCCGTTTGTCTATAACGATAAAAG
>CAJMCT010000083.1 GCA_905211955.1 uncultured Eubacteriales bacterium
TCATCAGTAGATAAAATTAGAGAACTTATTGCAAAGCAATTAAATAAGGCAGTGGAAGAAGTCACCGAAGATAAAGAAATCGTTAAAGATTTAGGTGCTGACTCTCTTGACGTTGTTGAAATGCTTATGGGCTTAGAAGAAGAATACGGAATTACCGTTTCTGACGAAGATGCAGTAAACATCAAAACCGTTGGCGATATTGTTAAACTTATCGATGCTGAATAATTAAATAAAAAATTAAACCCCACACGTTTGTGTGGGGTTATTTTTTTGCTGATTTTTACTGTTTGCCTTCGATTTTATCAACTAGTTTTTTAGGAAGTTTAATTTTATCAAATAACTTTTGTAAAAGTGAAAGGATAAATGCATCGATAATTAAAACTACTATAATGATAAGTAGGTGATGCCAATATTCTTTAAACGGCCATAATTTTTCAAGCCCTAACATGGGTATTCCATTTGCAATTGCAATGATCGTGACAACCATAATTACGAATAGGTTTGTAAAGAATAATACTGACCTAAATTTATTGAGTGGTTTACAAATGCTATAAAGTGAAATAATTCCCGCATAAGTTAGTGTAAAGCAAGCCATCGTCACGTAAGTGTTATAGCCAAAATACGTGTCTTCAAAGATAGCCATTGCGATAAATACTACACCAACGCCAAACACCATAAGTATTGCGCTTGGCAATGATTTTCCTAAAACGTAGTTTATAAACTTTCCTTCTACGCGAGAGTCGTTTGGTTGGAAAGACAAGAAGAAGGAAGGTAAACCGATTACAAACACTTCTAAAAGTATCATGTTAGATAGAGTAAACGGATAAGTACTTATCGACGGCATAAAGAGCATTATTATAGAAAAAATCATTGTAAATAACGTTTTCATAAGGTAGGGTGAAGCCGAACTTTGAACGTTATTTATAACACGTCTTCCTTCGTATACTACTTTAGGGAGCGAACTAAAATTATTGTCCATAAGAACAAGGTGCGAAATATTTTTAGCCGCGTCGCTTCCAGAGGCAACAGTCACCGCGCAATCGGCTTCTTTTAGTGCCAAAATATCGTTTACACCGTCGCCCGTCATTGCGGTCACGTGACCTGCGCATTTTAGAGCTTTAATTAAGATTGCCTTTTGGTCTGGTGAAACTCTACCAAAAACCGTATATTTTGTTGCAACGTTAAATACTTCTTCGTCAGAAAGTCCTTCTAAACTTATATATTTATCGGCATTTTCAATGCCAACTCTTTTAGAAACGTTAGAAACTGTAATGGGGTTATCACCTGATATAACCTTAATTTCAACGTCATTTTCTCTAAACCATTTAATTGTGCTTATTGCATCGGGGCGAATACTGTCTTCTATAAGGATAAGTGCTATTGCCGAAAAATCTTCGGGAATTTTGTCGCCTTTAATATCACTATTCGAATGCGCTAAAACTAATACACGCAAGCCTTCATTAGCATATGAGTTAATTTTTTCTTCTAATTTTTTATAACTACAATCGTCTAAAACAAACTCGGGTGCACCGAAAGAGTACGTGCCGATTTGTTCGAAGGAAACTGCCGAAAGTTTTCTTGCCGAATTAAAAGCGAGTGAGTTTTTTGCGGTATATTTTGAACTTTGTCCAAAATAGTTATAAAGTGCAATAGCAGTTTGGTTATTGTCTTTTAAAGTTCCGAGCATTGAAGAAACTATATCTTTAATTTCGGAAGAATTTTTATCCGAAAGATTAACAACGTCTTTAACCGTCATTTGTCCGTCGGTAATAGTTCCAGTTTTATCAAAGCACACAGTGTCAACACGGGCAAGCATTTCAAGAGAATATAGGTCTTGAACAAGCGTATTGTTCTTAAATAGTTTAATGATACCTACAGCAAGAGCCATACTTGTCAATAAGAACATGCCTGACGGTATCATCCCAATAACTACGGTTGCCGTGCCGTCTATAGACTTAAATAAATCAAAGTCGGGGGAGATGAGCGCTTTGATCATATAAGCCGCAGCGATTGGTAAGATTATGCAACCTACGGTTTTTATTATTAAACGAAGCGAATTCATAAGTTCGCTATGCGGTTTTTTATATTTTTTTGCTTTGGCGGAAAGTTTTTCTACGTAATTTTCTTTTCCTACCTTAATTGCTCTAACGTAGCAAGTACCCGAAACTATAAAACTACCTGCAAAAAGATTATCACCAACCTTCTTTTTTACGGGAACTGATTCGCCCGTTAAAAGCGATTCGTTTACTTCAACGTTTCCATCTATAATTTCGCAGTCGGTAGGAATTTGTGAGCCAAGCCCTAACATTATAATATCGTCTAAAACGATTTCCGTGCTTGGAATTTCAATCATTTCTCCGTTTCTTATTACCTTAGAGCCTTTGTTCGAGACAATGGAGAGTTTATCGATACATCTTTTAGCACGGATTTCTTGAATAATTCCTATTCCTATGTTTGCTAAATAAATTAAAGCAAAGAAAAATCTTGATAGGGGAGCGCCCACTATTATTAGTGCAACGGCAACAATCAAACCTAAAAGGTTAAAGAACGTACAAAGATTTCCTACGAAAATGTTTAAGTAGGATTTTGAATACTGCTTTTTAACCTGATTGGTAAGCCCTTGATTTTTTCTCGATTCAACCTGTTCTAAAGAAAGCCCGTCTTTTGCCGTGGCGTTATATCTTTGAACGGCAATATCTTTTACATCTTCTTTCATTAAACCGCCTATAATTTATCTTAAAGAAAGGGAAAACGTTATCAAACGATAACGTTAACCAATCTTCCAGGTACGACGATAAGTTTTTTAATTTCTTTATCGCCGATTTCTTCTTTAACTTTTGCGTTTTCCATAACGAGTGCTTTAATTTCGTCTTGTGAAGCACTGCTCGGAACGGTGATTTTTGCGCGAATCTTGCTGTTAATTTGAAGTGCAAGTTCAACTTCGTCTTTTACGAGCGCCGATTCGTCGCAAACGGGATATTCGGTAGTAAATACTGAGTTTTTATTGCCTAAACTATTCCAAATTTCTTCGGCAAAGTGTGGTGCACAGGGTGCTAAAAGTTTAATAAGCGTTTTGTATGCCGACTTGAATGCCGAAACGTTTTTAGCACTATCTTCTATAGTGTCGTACTTATAAAGTGCGTTAACAAGTTCCATAAGCCTTGCAACCGCGGTGTTGAAAGAGAAGTTTTCCATATCTCTATCAATATTTTTGATTGCAAAGTTTACTGCGTAGTTTAGTTCTTTTTCCGCGCTGTCAACTTGTTCTTTTTTATTATTTGCAAGTGAAGTGATTTTTAAAGCAAGTCTTTCTATTCTATCTAAGAATTTTATGATTGCCTTGATACCATTATCGTCCCAAGGACCGCCTTCGGTGTAAGAAAAACCAAACATAAGGTAAAGTCTTAAAACGTCGGAACCGTATTGTTCTACGTAGGGGTCGGGAGCAATAACGTTTCCGCGAGATTTACTCATTCTATTTCCGTCAGGTCCTAAAATTACACCTTGGTGAACGAGCGACTTAAAAGGTTCGTCAAATTTTAAGTATCCCATATCACGAAGTGCTTTGGTAATGAAACGTGCATAAAGTAAGTGCATGCAAGCGTGTTCAGCACCGCCAACGTATTTGTCTACGGGAAGAATTTTGTTTATAATTTCGGGGTCAAACGGCATATCGTCGTTTTTAGCATCGGGGTATCTTAAATAATACCAACTAGAACATACGAAAGTATCGAGAGTGTCGGGGTCACGATGAGCGGGGCCACCACAAATAGGACATTTCGTTTGCATAAAGCCTTTGTGTTTTGCTAAAGGCGATTCACCGTCGGGGGTAAACTCAACGTCGTAGGGGAGTTTAACGGGTAAATCTTTATAAGGGACGGGTACTGCACCGCATTTATCACAGTGAATAACTGGGATAGGTGCACCCCAATAACGCTGTCTTGAAACAAGCCAGTCTCTTAATCTATAATTGGTTTTGTGTTCGGCCTTGTTTTCTGAAACGAGTTTATTTATAATTGCTTTTCTTGCTTCTTTACTCGTCATACCGTCGAAGCCGAAACTATTAACCAATATTCCGTCTTCAGTAAAGGGGAGTTCGTCAGGACAATTTACCCCCTTAATAACTCTCGTTATGGGTAAGCCGTATTTGTTTGCAAAAGCAAAGTCTCTTTCATCGTGTGAAGGAACACCCATAACAGCGCCTGTACCATAAGAGTATAAAACGTAGTCGGCAACGTAGATGGGAACTAATTTTCCGTTAATGGGGTTGATTGCGTTATGTCCAATGTATACGCCTGTTTTTTCGCGAGTAGTGGAAAGTCTATCGATTTCGTTTGCCTTAGAAGTTTCAAAAACGTAATCTTCAACTGCTTTTCTTTGCTTATCCGAGGTTAATTTTTTAACGAGCGGATGTTCAGGGGCAAGAACTACGTAAGAAACACCAAATAGGGTGTCTGCGCGTGTGGTAAACACTCTAAAAGTATCCCCACTTTCAGTTTTGAATTCAATTTCGCCACCGGTTGACTTGCCAATCCAGTTTTTTTGCATAAGTTTAGTTTTTTCGGGCCAATCTAAGTCCTTTAAGCCTTGCAAAAGTTCTTCGGCGTACTTAGTTATCTTAAAGAACCATTGTGTAAGGTCTTTTTTAACGACTATTGAATGACAACGTTCGCATTCGCCGTTTACGACTTGTTCGTTTGCAAGAACGGTTTTACATTCGGGACACCAGTTAACAGGCGCTTCTTTTCTATATGCCAAACCATTTTCATATAATTTTAAAAATAGCCATTGCGTCCATTTATAATAATCTTCGTTGCAGGTCTTAATTTCGGCAGTCCAGTCGAACATTGCACCCATTTCACGAAGGGTTTGTTCCATATTTTCTATATTTTTATCGGTAGAATCTTTTGGGTGAATACCGGTTTTTATTGCAAAGTTTTCCGCAGGAAGACCAAAAGCATCAAAGCCCATAGGTTGAAAAACTTCAAAGCCCTTCATCTTTTTATAGCGAACGAAACTATCAGTTGGGCCGTAGTTGTACCAGTGCCCAAGGTGAAGTTTAGATGCCGAAGGATAAGAAAACATTTCTAATGCGTAATATTTTTTATCCACGTTTTTGTAGTTAAAGTTATTTAGTTTTTCCTTCTCCCAGATTGTTTGCCACTTTTTTTCGACCTTCTTGAAATCCATAAAGAACGCTTTGCCTCCGATAAGTAAAAAGTTTTGGT
>CAJMCT010000084.1 GCA_905211955.1 uncultured Eubacteriales bacterium
TGTATGAGTTTTCATTGCTGCGCCACCAAAAATAGCAAGAATGAACATCATAGCAATTATTAAAGCAATACTTGCTTTTTCAAAATATTTTTTCATTATGTTCCACCTCCTTCTGACATTTTCGTTAGTAAGATTTAAAAGGTAGGTTTTTCATTGGTTAAAACCTAAACTGCTTTAAAGTTGTATTTCTGTTTCTTATAAAAGCAAAATCGCACCGCCCCATAGGTTTAGCCTATGCAGCAGTGCGTTAAAATTTTATTATATTCGCCCCAAAGGGCAGACTTGCGGCTTGCTTACTTGCCAATGATTGTCGCAGACTTGTCATACCTTGTCAACTCCTTTTGCCTGTGTCTTGCATTTTTTTTGCAGGTTATTCGGTGTTAATAGCTTAGCGCACCTTAATATGATGCGTTTTATTTTTTATATCCTACCATAAATTTCTCAAAAAATCAAGCCTGATTCCCACACCATTACGTGTGTTTACGAAATTTGAAAATGATTCAAACCATATTTTATTGTCTTCTGTCGTGGGTATTGCAAACCGCCGCGAATCGACAAAGCCGAACGCCGAGTTGAAAAAGGCACCGAAAAAAACACGGCAAATTGTGAAACAGACATTGCAATACCAAAATAATACCAACTTTTCAAGCACGATTTCAAAAAATTTTCCGACTCTATTCATGAATATCAAGGACGTTCAGAATTCTTTTGAATGTGTCTTGACCGTCAAGGCAAGTATCTCTTAGCCAGCCTTTTTCTTGATTCCAGTTTGCGAGCCCGCGATAATAGAAAGACTTTTTGGAATCTTCTATAATAAACGGAATTATATTAAATCTAAGGCACTCTTTCAAAGCAATCAATCTGCCGACTCTGCCGTTTCCGTCTTGGAACGGGTGAATATATTCGAAGTCCGCGTGCAGCTCAATAATATCGTCGATGGTTATATCACGTTTAGAATTAAAATTCGTAACGAGTTTATCCATCGCATTATGGACTTCGCTCGGCTTGCAAGATTCTTTGCCGCCGACGGTATTTGCTCGCTTTTTATAATCTCCGACGGCAAACCAATCGAGAGATGAAGCCTTGGTTCCTTGTTTCAATAGCAAATGAAGATGCTTGATAATATTTTCGCTCAAAGGCTCTAATGCCTTATCGATCACATAATCGATTGCTCGAAAGTGATTGCTTGTTTCGATAATATCGTCAACAGGAATACCGTCGCCGACATCAATCGTTCTTGTTTCGAAAATTAACCTCGTTTGATCTTCCGTAAGTTTAGAACCTTCGATGTGATTAGAGTTATAAGTCATTCTGACCTGTAATTCATGATAAAGTCCGCCTGAAATCTTAGCTTCTTTTTCCTCGCGCAAAATTTGCAGAATGTGATTATCGCAAACTTCTCTGAACAAATCGTCAGGATTGCAATGCAAGAAATCCGCTATCTTAACAAGCACATTATTTGCGATTTTTTCACCCTTTGAAATTTTGGCAACAGTTCTGGATGAAATACCGAGTTGAGTAGTTAAGTCAGACTTAGTTAAATCCAATTCCTTGAGTTTATTTTCTAATGGCTTATAAGAATACATATCCGCCTCCCGATTTCTTTACTTATTATACCACAATAAAAGCAAAAGTAAAGATATTCAAGAATAAAAGTAAAGATTTCATGTTTTATTGCCTTTCGTTGTTGCTGTTGTAAATTTGGCGACGCTTGGCTTATCAATTCGGATAACGTATCTAAGTTTCTGCACGGAAGAATATGGATTATAAACTACCGCGAATCGGAAAAAAGAGATCGAACGTAGAGCCAAAGAAGGCTCAGAAAAGAAACGCGAAAAATTATGAAACAGACATTATAATAGCCGAGGGTATCGAAGCTCTCGGCTTTTTTGTGTTTGGCATAAACAATCAGTTATTCGAAAGATCTTCGCCGTTTGTTTCTATTACTTTTTTGTACCAGTAAGCACTCTTTTTGGGGATACGCTCCAACGTTTTATAATCCACATAAACAAGCCCGAACCGTTTCGAATAGCCAAACGCCCATTCAAAATTATCGGTAAACGACCAATAGAAATAACCTTTTACGGGATATTTTTCCGCCATTTTTTTCACTCGTTCGATATGGCGTTTCATATAATCGATACGCATATCGTCGGGTATATCTCCTTCGAGCGTTTTCCATTCCGAAAGCGCAACCCCGTTTTCGGATAAAATAATCGGCATTTTGTACCTGTTATAGTAATATTCAATTAAATAATCGATCGCTTCCGGCGTGACTGCCCAGTTCGTTGCGGTAAAATCGTCCGTCGGCAAAGCGGATTTTCTTTTTATTCCGTTTGCGGTTTTTTCGATATAAAAACCTCTGTAGAAATTGGCGCAGAAGAAATCGAGATCGCTCTTTATTATCTTCATATCTTCTACCGACGGATTATAGTCGTATTCCTTAAACCATTCTTTATAGTCGTCGGTAAACTCGCCTTTTATGAGTGCGTCGGTAAAATAGCATCCGTCCCAAAAATCTCCGCTCGGCAAAAAGTTGTATTTTAACGCAAGTTCTTTATCTTCTTCTTTAGTCGGCATTATAGGCGTAAAACACGGAGCGACACCTATATTAAGTTTGTGTTTTGCTGCTTTCCGCATTACCTTTTCCGCTTTGCCCATACACAAAAGCAAATTGTGGGCAACGGTAAAAGTTTCCTTTCTTGAAAGTTGTAAAAACGGCGCGTGCGTACCCGTAAAATGCCCTTCTTCGACTATACACTGCGGCTCGTTCATAATAATATAATTACTGACTTTCGCCCCGAAAATTTCAACGACCTTTTCGGCGTAATTCGCAAACCAACCGCTTATTTCGGGATTGAGATAACCGCCTTTTTCGTAAAGTTTACGCGGTAAATCCCAATGAAAAAGCGTAACCCATGGCGTTATATGCGCATTTATAAGTTCATCGACCAGGTTTTTGTAGAATTCTACCCCCTGCGGATTTATATCTCCTGTGCCGTCCGGGAAAATTCTTGGCCAACTAACGGAAAAACGGTAATTTTTAATACCGAGGTCCTTTAAAAGCGCAACGTCCTCTTTGTATCTGTGATAATGGTCGCAAGCAATTTTTCCGTTCATATCTCCGAGGGTTTTTCCTTTTGTAAACTTACTGTCCCAGACGCTTTCGCCTCTGCCGCCTTCGTTTTCGGCACCCTCGATCTGATAAGCGGAACAAGAAACGCCCCAAATAAAATTTTTATCTAAACTCATACTTTCTCCATTTATAAAAAATTGCGGTCAAGTTGTTAATTTACAACGCCAAACGACACTCTATTTTTCGCTTGCTATGATACCAAATGAAATCAGATTTATCAAGCAAAATTACACATTAAATTGCTTATCGACATTAGGAAGAAATTGTAGGTATATCAATGTCCCCATATTTCATTGCCTTTCGTTGTTGCTGTTGTACAACTCTACCATTCAAAAATAATCGTCCTTATATATTCCACATAGACATATTCCGCATAGTTGATTTTAATCGGCTTTTTACATTATTTCTATAATATTTTATTCATTTGAGTTTTATGATGATAGTCAAATCATCGGTAATCAATGCTTTATCAATCAACACCGAACGTCCTTCGGCGGATACATCGAGCGCCTTGCCGCTGATTTCGGCAATTTCGATCTGCGCACCGTAACCGACGTATTTTATCGTTAAATTGTGACCGTTAAACGGCGTGGTTATTTCCGCATTCGCATATTCTTTCGGCACGCATGGGGTTATGACGATATTATCCAACGCAAAGTTAAGACCGAAAACCCACGAATAGACTGCACGCTCTATCATTGCCACGCTACCCGTTAAAAACGAAAAACCCGATCTGCCGTAAAACGATGGTACCAGATGATAACAGTTTGTAATTGCATACGGTGCGGAACAAGTTTTTTCAGGCGAGTGTTTGTCTGCATAAAGCGGTAAAGCATAACCTAATACGTCGGATATTTCTTCATATCTTCCCGCCTTTGCAAGCGCTCTTATTAAAAAGCACTGCGAGCCGTGATTGTATACGCTTCCGTTTTCGGCAAAGTACGGCTGGAAGTCGCCCGTGCCCATTTTTCCTATTCCGTCTATAAACTTTCCGCCGAGCGGCTTTGAGAACAGCTTGTATCCGTCAGAAGTTTTCAACTTTGCGATTTCATTAAAGATTTCGTTTTCTTTACCGCTTCGGCTATGACTTCGCGCAGTTCTTCTTTCCAACTCGTTCCCCCTTTTAATATAATTTTCTTTTCTGCCGCCGTTCGGCTGTTTTTGCCGCGCTTCCGAAATTCCGTTTCGGTGTACCCGTGTTCTTTTCCGATTCGATTGACTTCGTCTTTCATCGCGGCGTATTCCGCTTTACCGAATTGCAACTTTTTCCCCGTAATCGGATCAACCGCGTTTACGATAATGTGGCTGTGAACCGTTTCGGTATCCGTGTGCGTTGCGATCACGCATTCGTAATTTTTGAAAAACGCTTCCGCAACTTCTTCCGCATACGCGTGGGCTTTTTCGGGCGTTACGTTATCTTTCCGCGCGCAAGATAATTTGAAATGGTAGTATTTCCTTTCGTCGAACTTCTCACCCTTACCGAACCTTTTCGCCGTTTCTTCAAACTGTTTTGCGTAATCTTCGTCCTCGAATAAATTTTTCGCCGACACAAACGCCGCTTTCTTCGGATCGGTGATATACCTTATCCCGTTTTTCGGTTTCGCCTTGCTCGCACTACATTTAAAAAGCGGCATCACGCACCGCCTGCGGCAACGGAAATTTTACGGTATAATTCCTTCAGGTCGGCGATACAACTTTTTATTTCGCGCTCTGTATCTATCCCGTAATGATTGTTCCTCACAGCCTGATTCAGATTGTTTCCCTGCCGCTTCAATTCCGCGAGTATCTCGCCGCCGCGCTCTATTACGATAACGGGTTTGTTTATGATAGCACGAACGATGAATTCGCGCATAGTAAGTCCGCTTGCGGATATTGCTTTGTCGATTAAATTCTTCTCGTTTTTGTTCGCCCTAAACGTGTAGGCAAACGGTCTCGTTCTGTTTTCTATAACGTTACCTCCCGTAGTTTTTTAATTAGTTCTATTGATCCACTTCATGAGAAAAATCAAATGATTATCAATTTATCCCCCATTCAATTTGATGATGAAGCTTA
>CAJMCT010000085.1 GCA_905211955.1 uncultured Eubacteriales bacterium
TACAGTACTCTCTTTTAATTGGTGCCGATGGTCGGACTCGAACCGACACGGAGGATTAGTCCACTGGATTTTGAGTCCAGCGCGTCTGCCAGTTTCACCACATCGGCAAAATGTGTTTAAAACCTTGCAAAATAATAGTATTTTTGCTAAAATTATATTTAGATAAATTTGTTTATCTAAACTTGCTTTAAGATAATATCATATTTTTTATTATAAAGCAAGCGCTTAAAGGAATTTTTATGGAAAAATTAGTTCTTATCGATGGAAACAGTTTAATAAACCGTGCCTTTTATGCAATGCCTGTTTTAACCACTAAAGAGGGCGTACCCACCAATGCGGTTTACGGGTTTATGAACATGTTTTTCAAAATGCTTGGCGAGATTAAGCCTACCTACGTAGCGGTTGCTTTTGACTTAAAAGCGCCCACTTTCCGCCATAAAGCGTATGACGGATACAAGGCGCAAAGAAAGCCTATGCCGGAAGAACTTCGTCCGCAAATTCCGCTCTTAAAAGAACTATTAAACAAAATGGGCGTATGTACCATTGAAAAGGAAGGCTTTGAAGCCGACGATATTATCGGTACGGTTGCAAAGCACACGTCTATTCCCACCTATATTTATACGGGGGATAGAGATTCTTTTCAACTTGTAGACGAAGAAACCACCGTGCACTTTACCAAGCGCGGTATTACCGACGTTGACGTTTTAGATATTAAAAACTTTAAGGAAAAGACAGGAATAAACCCCTTGCAAGTAATAGACCTTAAAGCGCTTATGGGCGATTCTTCAGATAATATCCCAGGCGTTCCCGGTGTTGGTGAAAAGACGGCGCTAACGCTTGTCCAAACCTACGGCTCGGTGGAAAAGGTTTACGAAAATATAGACGAAATCAAGGGCAAGTTAAAAGAAAAATTAGAGCAAGGCAAAGACCTTTGCATTTTGTCTAAAATGCTTGCAACGATAGACGTTGACGCGCCCGTTTTAACGGACGTTTCAAAGATGGTCGTGCCATACGTTTACTCGGATCAAGTGAAAAAAGAGTTTATAAGGTTAGAGTTTAAGTCGTTAATTAAACGTGAAGAACTCTTTGAAAAAGCCGAAGAACAAACCACCACGTATGTAGTTGAAACGGTTAAGATAGAAAGTGAAAAACAGATAGAAAATCTATCCTTAAAGGGCATGATCTCTATCGTTATAGAGCCCGAGCGCATTTCGGTTTCGGACGGCAAAATCGAATACCAAATTAGCACGGTGTTTAACCTTTTAGAAGGTATATCAGAAAAGCAAGCGCTTTTATCTTTAAAGCCCATATTTAACGGTGAAAACGAACTTATTTTATTTGATGGGAAAGAGATCAAAAAGAGAGTGTTAAAGTGTGCAGGGTACGAGATAGAAGCAAAATACCAAGACGTATCTTTAATTAAATACCTTGCCGACTACACGTCGGGTGGGCTTAGCCTTTTAGACGTTTTGGAAGAATACGGTTTAGACAAGTCTACCCCCGCTACCGCGCTAATAAATCTTTATAGAGAGTTATATCAAAAACTAAAAGACGAAGAAATGGAAAGTTTATATCATGACGTTGAACTTCCGTTATCTAAGGTCTTATACGAGATGGAAAAATCAGGGTTTAAGGTAGACTCGGATAAACTTTCTGAAACGGGAGAAAGATACCGCCGAATCTTAGACGGTTTAGAAAAGGAAATAAGGGAAGAAACGGGCGAAGAAAACCTTAACGTAAATTCGCCAAAGCAACTTGGCGAAGTGCTTTTTGTCAAGATGAAAATCGGCAAAGGTAAAAAGACCAAGAGCGGATATTCGACTTCTGCCGACGTTTTAGAAGAGTTTGCCGATACCGTTCCCGTAGTTTCTAAGATTTTAAAGTATCGCCAAATACAAAAACTCTATTCTACTTACGTAGAAGGGTTTAAGCCACTTATCGATAGCAAAACGGGGCTTATCCATACTTCGTTTAACCAAACGGTGACGGCAACGGGAAGGCTTTCTAGCAGTGAGCCAAACCTTCAAAATATCCCCGTTCGTGACGAAGAAGGAAAAGAGCTTAGAAAGTTCTTCGTTCCGAAGTCAAGCGATAGAGTACTAGTTGGTGCGGACTATTCTCAAATAGAATTAAGACTACTTGCCGATTTTTCGGGGTGCAAACCGCTTATCGAAGCCTTTAACCGTGGTGACGATATACACTCGGCAACCGCAAGCAAGGTGTTTAACGTCCCGATAGACCAAGTCACTTCGCAAATGCGTAGAAATGCAAAAGCAGTGAACTTCGGTATAATTTACGGCATAAGTGAGTTTGGGCTTGCTAAAAACTTAAAGATTGCACCCGCAAAGGCAAGAGAATATATTTCGTCTTACTTTGCTACGTATCCAGAAGTTAAAAACTATCTAGATTCTTGCAAAGAAAAAGCAAAGGCTAGTGGGTATGCTATAACATATCTAAAACGCAGACGTTATATCAGAGAACTTTTATCTTCAAGTTTTTCCGTTCGTCAGTTTGGCGAAAGGGTTGCAATGAATATGCCCTTGCAAGGCAGTGCCGCCGACTTGATTAAGGTGGCTATGATAAACGTTTATAATAGACTTAAAAATGAAGGTTTAAAATCCGAACTTATTTTGCAAGTGCACGACGAACTTATAGTCGATGCCTTTAAGGAAGAAAAAGATTTAGTCGAAAAAATACTTCGTGAAGAAATGGAGAACGCAGTAAAACTAAGCGTAGTCCTTACCGTAGACGTGGGTACGGGCAAAACTTGGTTTGATGCAAAGTAGTATGAGTAAAAAGATTGTTGCAATAACGGGCGGTATCGGTAGTGGTAAATCTACGTTGCTTAAATTCTTGTCTACGTCGGGGTTTACTACCGTGTCGTGTGATAAGGTTTATTCGGATATTATCAAAACCCGCTCTTATAAGAAAAAACTTAAAAACCTTTTTCCCGACTGCATCAAAGGTAAACTTTTACTAAAAGTGGACAAAAAAGCGCTTTCTGAAAAGGTGTTTAATAACAAGGAAAGTTTAGGTAAACTTAACGCGCTCGTTCATCCGCTTATTATGGAACGCGCCTTAAAGATTGCAAGTAAAGGTGATACAGCACTTGCGTTTATAGAAGTGCCACTTCTTTTTGAAGGCGATTTCCAAAACCTTTTCCACCACGTTATAGTCGTAAAAAGAAATCTCAAAGATAGAATAGATAGCGTTATTAATCGTTCTAAATTATCAAAACAAGAAGTTTTGAATAGGGTGTCAAACCAAATCGACTATGAAACTCAGGATTTTACCGACTACTTCGTTATAGAAAACAACGGCAGTGAGCGAGAATTTAGAGAAAAGGTTTCTCAAGTCCTAAAACAAATCCGAGAAGAAAACTAACGTAAAAGCGTAGCACTGCTACGCTTTTTTAAATAATTACATAACAAAAAAAATACTGTAATGCAGTGCATTACAGTATTTTTTGGTCCGCCTTCGGAGACGCGTCAAAGCACGACTTTTTATTCGCCTTGTCTTGCGACAAGTCGTTATTTACAGTCGGCTTTTCCTTTTCCCAAAAAATCTTTGTTCCAAATCTTTTTTGGGAGCCCCTTTTGGATATGGTTCTCGTCCCTATAAAGAATAAAAAATCACCGCCATGTAAAAACATAACGGTGATTTTTGGTCCGCCTTCGGGGACTCGAACCCCGGACACCCTGATTAAGAGTCAGGTGCTCTACCAACTGAGCTAAAGGCGGTGGTGACCCATCGGGGATTCGAACCCCGGACACCGTGATTAAAAGTCACGTGCTCTGCCAACTGAGCTACACCCACCGTGTCCTGTGCGCTTCGCGCTCGACTATTATTGCAAGGAACGCCACGCGATGCAAGCCCCAATTTTCAAGAATTTTGAAAAGAGTTTTTATTGATACAATCATTATATAAAATCATAGATTTCTATAATGATTTATACGAGCAATTTCTCTAAAACTTGACCTGCTTCTTTATTATGTGATTGTACTGGATGTACATAAAAGTTTAAGGTAGTAGTTATTTGAGCATGCCCTAATCTTGATGCTACAACAGCCACATCTACATTTTTAGATATAAGCAAAGTAGCATTTGTGTGCCTAAGACCATGGAAAGTAATTTTTGGCAAATTATTCTTTTCAATAAAAGAACGAAACCAATCTGTAACTGTATCAGGATGCATAGGACTTCCATTCCACGTAACAAATAGCCTATTAGAGTTAATCCATAAGTTACCACATTTTTCTTTTTCGGCTTCATACCAAGTTCTGTATTTTTTAAGCATATTGATAACTATATCAGGAATTCCAACTTCTCTAATTGAACTTTGTGTTTTAGGATTTTTTACGAAAATGCCTTTTTCAGATGTATATTGGCTTGCCTTAGTAATATGTACAAATCCATTATCAAAATCGATATCTGACCATTCTAAGCCCAATACTTCGCCTCTACGCATACCAGTAAACAATGTTAAAATTACAATAGTTTGAAATTTAATTTCTTCATGTTCTAAAGCTTCTAATAATTGCTTACATTGAATGTCATCATAATATTTAATTTGAGGTCTTTGGTGTTTAGGTGGTTTGACTCTATCTGCTGGATTATAAGGTATTATTTGCCAATATACTGCATTTTGTAACATTGCATGTATTAAACGATGATGTTCTAATATTGTTTTAGAAGATAGTCCTTTCATTACAGTTTTTCCATTATTATTTTTACATCTTTTTAACTGATGATCTTTTGAAAGATAATCATAGAAACTCATAATGTGAGTTGGTTTTATGTTAGACAATTTAAAATGTCCAAAGTAGGGAATGATTCGAGTGTTTAACATTCCTTTATATCTTTCATAAGTTTTTGGAGCCAATTCTTTTGAACCGTAATTTTTAGACCATAAATCTGTAAATTCTTTAAATGTCATTGAAGAGTTTTGTAAAACAATACCGTTTTCAATTTCATAAACAAAATTTACAAGTTCTTTATCTGCCTCACGTCTACTATTTGCTTTGATGCTTTTTGTGTACTTAATCCTATTTCCATAACTGTCAAAGCCATGTGATACAATTAATCTCCATGAGTTTTTGCCTCTCTTTTCAAGATCCCCTGCCATTACTTTTTTCACCTCCTTTCAAGTATAACTATGGCAAGGATTTTATAATATTATTA
>CAJMCT010000086.1 GCA_905211955.1 uncultured Eubacteriales bacterium
ATAACCGTAATCATATACTTTTTGTCGCTTGAAAAAGGCTCTCTTTCTAAAACTTTAAAACTTTGCCTATACTCCCTATAATTAAAATTCTTATCCGATTTTAGTACCGAAGAAATCAAGGCACACTCGGTACCGTTTCCACGATAATCAAAATCTTTTCCTTTAACCATTACATCGGCCGTAGAATTGCAAATAAAGTTTTGTAAAAGCACGGGGTTATTTATCTTAGACGGCAAAAGACAAAAGTCACCATTGCAAATACTAATAACGGTCATTTTGTTTTTGGTAAGCGTTCCCGTTTTATCCGAGCAAATAACCGAAACCGCACCCGACGTTTCAGTTGCAATCATTTTTTTAATAAGCGCGTTCTCGCTTGCAAGTTTAATCATATTAAGCGCAAGCGATACGGCAACTATCGTTGGCAAGCCTTCCGGCACTGCCGCAACTATTAAGACGATACAGTTCACGAAAAGTTCTTGCACGTTGGAAAAACTAACAGTTCCGTGAAAGATAAGTTTTAAAAGTGATATTATAAACACTAAAACAGCAAACCCCACCCCTATAAAGGTGATAACTTTGCCAAGTTTCGCCATTTTTTGTTGCAAGGGCGATTGAATATCTTTTTTGCTTTTAAGTTCGCCCGCTATCTTTCCGATTTCGGTGTTATCGCCAATATCGGTGACAAGCATTTTTCCCGTTCCGCCCGCGACGAAAGTTCCCGAATATACGCAGTTTACTCTCTCGGCAAGCGGTGTCCCCGTGGGGAGTATTTTATCCGCATTTTTCTTTGCCAAAGTACTTTCTCCCGTTAGCGCCGACTCGTCCACTTCTAAACTTTCGCTTTCTAAAATTCTTCCGTCCGCAATGATTTTATCACCGCTTTCTAAAAGTATTATATCGTTTACCGTGACGTACTCTTTAGATACGGTTATCACTTGTCCGCCCCTTATTACTTTTACCGTCACTCTATCGTAAATCTTACCAAGGGCATTAAAGGCTTTTTCCGAACTGCCTTCCATAATAAGCGTTATTGACACTGATAAAATTACAGCACCAAGTATACCAAAACTTTCGGCAAAGTCACCGTCGCCCGTTTTGAAAAATTTTCCTAAACTTACCCCAAACGCAACCATAAACGAAAAGAGTAAAATAATAAGCATTGGCTCTGACAAGGCTTCTATAACCTTTTTTATGAACGGGGTTTTCTTCTTTTTTGAAAGAAGGTTTTTGCCATACCTTTCAAAGTTTTTCTTTAAAATACTTTGCGTAAGTCCATTATCTTTGTCTGCACCCGTAATCGACAGTACTTCGCTTACGCTTTTATCATAATAATTCATACACACCTCTATAAAAGGTATGCCTTAGAAAATTATTATATGATAATAAAGAGTGCAAAAAAACGCACCGAATTTTTCGGTGCGCCATTGCTTTTATAAATATTTAATTAATTCGTTTACGTCTTTTAGGGTTAGGCTAACTTTTAGTCCGCTTTTAATATAAGATTCCTTAGTCGCTTCGCCAGAATACACTAAAACGGTGTTTAGATTAGAATTTATGCCAAAAGCCATATCGGTGTTTAGTCTATCCCCCACCATAGTAATCTCATCGGGCTTTAGGTTTAGTTTATTCATTATCCCCTTTGCAATTTGTGGATAAGGTTTACCCACAATTACGTCTGGCCTACGACCACTACTATAATAAAACATCTCTATAAAAGAGCCAAGGTCGGGAAGGGAAACACCTTTTGCAGGACAAACTAAATCGGGGTGAGTTGCAATATATCTTGCCCCCTTTACGATTAGTTCGTTTGCTAAAACTATCTTTTCGTAGTTTAGTTCTCTATCAAAACAAGCAAGCACGGTGTCTGCATCGTTTGAAACGGTTATGCCACTTTTTACTAGGTACTCTTTTACCTTTTCGGTACACAAAGGATAAACTTTTGCATCCAAAAAGTTTTCTTTAATATAGTCTACCGACGCATCTAATGAAGAATAAAATATATCACCATTTTCATAAATACCTAAGCGGGTTAGTTTTTCTAAATATTCGTCGTCAGTCTTAGACGAGTTGTTGGTAAGATATACTATCTTTTTGCCATTTTCTCTTAAAGTTTTAAGAGTGTTTTTTACGTCGCCGATAAGTTCGTCTTCTAAATAAATTGTACCGTCTAAGTCAAAGAGTATGGCTTTTGATTTTTTGATTACGTTTTGCATTTTAGTCATAAAGTTTTTCAAAATCTTTTATTCCTACAACCTTATCTACGGGCAATGAAAACACTATTCCGTGAGCATCGGTGTTAGGTCCTGCTTTATCCATTATCGCATACATAATATCATCGCGCTTTTCTCTTTTTGCAATAATATAGAGCATCTCTTTTTCTTCGCTAATAGATATGCCGAAAAACTTTGCAAGTTCGGCGCCCGTACCCTTTGCTTTAACGATAGTGCCACCGGTAGCACCCGCTTCTCTTGCGCTTTGCATTACCGCATCCGCGTTGCCCTTATCCATTATGCTAATTATCGCTACACATTTAGATTGCTCGTTCATATTAACTTCTTCCTCCTTATTTTCGATGGGGTCGTTCCCAACGAAAAATCTTTTTCCCGATTCTCCGCCAATGCCGTCTACCGGCACGAAAAACCCTAATCCGCTATGATTTTCGCCAAGGTGCAAGTCTTTGTCTATCCCTTCGCAAAATTCTTTATATACGGTGTTTCTAACCATTAATTGAAAAACCACCTTACCGTTGTCAACTATCCCTAAAAGGTCAAGTTTACTTGCCGGTGCCGAGCCTTGCCCAAAGTTTATCAAAACGTTGTTCGAGCCAAAACTTTTAAAAAACTCAGTATACCCTTCAGCATTGTCTTTGCGGGTAATACATACGAAATATTTTAAGCCTTTCATAAATATTTCTCCTAATCGATAATTTCTTCTCTCTCTGCCAAAACGTGTTCGCTTTCTTTTGCTTTGTTCTTTGCTTTGAGTTTTGCAAGTTTAATCTTATAGAACACGCCGAGTATTTGTATAGTGATAAGCGGTGTCATTGCAACGAATGCAACCACCCCAAACCCTTCGGTAGCGACGTTTCCGCCAAGAGTGTTGCAAGCGCCAAGCGCAAACGGAAGTATAAAACAAGCCGTCATTGCACCCGATGCTACCCCACCAGAATCAAACGCTATTGCCGTGAATATATCAGGCACTACAAAAGTTAGTATTAGCGCTATTGCGTAAGTGGGTATTAAAAAATACATTATATTTAACTGTAATAACATACGTAGCATTGCAAGTCCGATTGACACAGCAACGCCTATCATTAAACTTACTAGCAGTGCTTTTTTAGGTATTGCACCGTCGGTTATTTCATAAACTTGTTTGGTTAAAACGTGAACGGCAGGGTCCGCCGCCACAACGAAAAAGCCAACCACCATGCCGAGCGGTACTAATATCCAGTTATAAGATTTACTTGCTATTTCGCTACCGAGATAACTTCCTACGGGCGAGAAGCCGAAGTTTACTCCCGTTAAAAAGAGTACTAAGCCTATAAACGTATAAAGTACGCCAACGACAATTCTAATTAAACCGCTTTTGCTTATACCCTTTGAAAAGAGTGTGTAAATAAAAAATAATATAACGATTGGAAGTAGTGCGATACCAACTTCTTTCATATATTCAGGAAGTGCGGAAAGTACTCCCGAAACCATTTCTTTTGAATTTGCAATCTCTATCGGCTTTACCGTTTCCGACTGAATTTTATCCACACCGAAAACAAGCCCTAAAATCATAACCGAAATAATCGGACCTATAGAGCAAAGTGCGGTAAGCCCAAAGCCGTCGTCCGAGCCACTTTTACTACTACTTTTTAGCGATGCCATACCTGTACCGATAGCAATTATAAACGGAACGCTCATAGGCCCCGTGGTCACCCCGCCAGCGTCAAACGCTAAGGGAACGAAACTCTCCGGCACAAAGAAACTCATGACGAATACCGCTATATACGAAACGATTAGTATATACGATAGTTTAACGTTAAGTATGGTTTTAAGAACTGCAACAACCAAGAAAAAGCCAACGCCAATACCTACCGTGATAATTAAGATGTAAGGCTTAATCGATTGAGATAATTGGTTTGCTAAAACTTGAAGATCGGGTTCGGATACCGTAATTAATACCCCCACCAAAAAGAAGATTGGAAGAATAAGCCATAACTTTTTAGTTTTAATAGTGTTTGAGCCGATGTAATTACCAATAGGCGTCATCGCAATGTCCGCGCCCAAGGTAAAAAAACCAATGCCTACTACAACCATAAACGCACCACAAATAAATGCTAAAAACACTCCACTATTTATGGGGGCTATGGTAAAACTTAATATTAGCACTATAAAAATGATTGGAAGAACAGACGAAAAAGACTCCTTTATCTTTTCATAGATAAAGGGCTTATCTTCTCTAAAAAACGACTTCCTCTTTTTCATAGTTTACTCCCTAACTTTATTATTTTATCAAACGATTTTGCTTGTGTCAATATAAAGACCGCTTTTATATAAAAGCGGTCTTATCTACCAATCTTCTTTAATAGAAGTCTTTACGTCGTCGTAAAATTCAAAATACTTTTCCCTATCAGACTTTTGGCGGTTTTCCACCCACTCTTCCGGATAGAGTGCATCTTCTTCTTTATATTCAGACTCTCTCATATAGTCGTATTGTGTTTTGTATTTATCAGGCATTTGTTTTTTCCTTTACAAAAAAAGCATTTATGCTTTGTTCTTTTATGGGTGGCTATTGCGAGCAATATTCCCACTACCGATATTATAACAATTAAAACCGATAAAAGCAAGCGCAAATCGCTTATTATTACTCCAAATATATTTACCGAAAATGCAACAAAATATGCCACAAAGAATTGAAAAAGAAGCATAAAAACAAAGTCTTTTTTGCTCTTTAATTCCTTATTTATTAGCGATAACGTTGCGGTGCAAGGGGGCGAAAGCAAAATAAATATCATAAATGCCCAAACCGAATATATGCTATAAAACTCTAAAAAAGATAGCCCTATAATTTCGGCGGTCTCTATAACCCCTTCTTTTGCAAA
>CAJMCT010000087.1 GCA_905211955.1 uncultured Eubacteriales bacterium
TTCGTAAGGACCGCCTAAATTTTTTATTATGAGAGAAATTATAGAAGGCGTTTTGCAAGGCAACGAAAGGGGTTATGCTTTTTTGATACCTTCAGACGAAAAAATTAAAGAAGACTATTTTATTCCGCATAGCGAACTAAAAGGCGGTATGCACGGTGATAGGGTTTTATGCGAAACCACCGATTATTCGGGAAATAGAACTACTGCAAGAGTGCTTAAAATTTTAGAGCGCGGAATAGAAAAACTCGTTGGGACTTATTTTTCCACTCGAACGGGTGGTTTTGTAGTGCCCGACGATAAAAAGTACTTTACTGATATTTTCGTGCCATCGGACAAAACGTTTAGGGCAAAGTCTGGCGATAAAGTTGTGGTGAGAATTTTATCTTACCCCAAAAAGAAATCTCCAGAAGGTATGGTTATTAAGATTTTAGGTAGACAGTTTGAAAAGAACGCCGAACTAAAATCTATTCTTTACACTTATAACTTACCCGAAAAATTTCCGAAAACCGTAATAGACTACGTAGAAGATAATTTAAGCGAGCCAACGAAAGATGATATTAAAGGTAGAAAAGATTATAGAAATCTTTTAACTTTTACCATAGACGGTGAAGATGCAAAAGACTTTGACGATGCCGTGTCTATTGAAGAATTAGATAACGGCAAGTTTAAACTTTTTGTGCATATAGCAGACGTTAGTCACTATGTAAAAGCAAACACCCCCGTAGATTACGAAGCGTATAAAAGGGGTACTAGCGTATATTTTCCCGAAAGTGTTATCCCAATGCTTCCCGAAAAACTCTCTAACGACCTTTGTTCGCTAAAAGAAGGGGCTGATAGATTAACCATGTCTTGCGTTATGACTATTGATAAGGCGGGAAAGGTTATAGATAGCGAAATTTGTCCTTCGGTAATAAAGAGCGCTAAAAGATTGACGTATACTTTCGTTCAAAGTATATTAGACGGCGAAGAAGAATCGGTAAATAAATATCCGTTAATTACCGAAAAGATACTTTTAATGGATAGGCTAACCGATATATTAACGAATAAAAGAAAACAAAAAGGTAGCATAGACTTAGACGTAAAAGAAAGTGCTATCTCGGTTGGTGCTAAGGGCGAAATTTTAGTAAAGAGCGCAAAGCAAATAAAATCGCAAAAAATCATAGAAGAATTTATGATACTTGCAAACGTCACGGTTGCGGAGTTTATGTATTACCTAGAAAATCCGTTTATTTACCGTGTTCACGAAAAGCCTTCGGAGGAAAAACTATCCACTTTTTTCGCTTTCTTAAACGGAATAGGCGTAAAGGCGAGAATAAATAGAGAAGGCGTGCACTCTAAAGACTTTCAAAAGGTTTTAAGTTCGGTAGAAAACACCCCTTATTTCGTTATGGTAAATAGGGTTATGCTTCGCTCTATGCAAAAGGCAAAGTATAGTGAGCAAAACGATATACACTTCGGGCTTTCCGAAACGCACTATTGTCACTTTACGTCGCCTATTAGACGTTATCCAGACCTTGTAGTGCATAGAATACTAAACGACTTCTTTTTAGGGAACGTAGACTTAAACGAAAGGTATTCGGAGTTCGTGGAAAAAGCGTCTAAGCAGTCGTCGGAAAAAGAACGAAACGCAATGAACGCCGAGCGCGCAGTCGACGATTACTATAAGATTTTATATATAAGCGGATACGAAGGGGAAGAATTCGACGCTATAATTAGTGGCGTGACTAACTTTGGACTCTTTTGCGAACTTGATAACGGCATAGAAGGGCTTGTTAAAATTGAAACGTTAAAAGGGAAAAGGTATAACTTTGATGCTAAAAAATTCACCCTTTCGGACGGTAAAAAGACGTATAAACTTGGAGAAAAGGTTAAAATCAAGGTTGCGGGCGTAAATATTATAGATAAAAGAGCGGAATTCGTGCTCGTAGAATAAAATTATTATTGCAAAATCAACAAAAAAGTAGTAAAATTTAAGTTAGAGTATATGAAAGAAAAAATCATTTGTTCAAACAAGTATGCCTTCCACGAATATTCGGTTTTGGAAACTTACGAAGCAGGTATCGTGCTTGAGGGCAGTGAAGTTAAATCTTTGCGAGCGGGCAACGTCAATCTAAAAGACAGTTTTTGCCTTATACAAAACGGCGAAGCGTTTATTAAGAACATGCATATTGCCGTATACGACAAGGCAGGCGCTTTTAATAGCAAAGATTCTAAAAAGGATAGAAAACTTTTGCTTCACAAAAACGAACTTTTAAGAATTAAATCAAAGGTTAGCGAGCAAGGTCTTACGTTAGTGCCGATAAAGTTATACTTTAAGGACGCGTTAATTAAAGTAGAGTTAGGGCTTTGCCGTGGTAAACATACTTACGATAAAAAGCGCGACCTTATGGAAAAAGACTTGAACAGAGAAAAACTAAGAGAGATAAAGAACTTCGTAAAATAAAAGGAGAAAGTTTATGGCAAACAAAAAGAGAATAGAAACGGTGTGCGTTCAAGGTGGATATACCCCTAAAAACGGCGAACCTAGACAAATACCCATTTATCAAAGCACGACCTTTAAGTATGATACTAGTGAAGATATGGGAAAACTATTCGACTTAGAAGCGAGCGGATATTTTTACACAAGACTTCAAAACCCCACTAACGATTTAGTTGCGGCAAAACTTACCGAACTTGAAGGTGGCGTAGCGGGAATGCTCACTTCTTCAGGACAAGCGGCTAACTTTTACGCAATCTTTAACATTGCAAATTGTGGCGACCACGTAATATCAAGTTCTGCTATCTACGGCGGAACGTTCAACCTTTTTGCAGTCACCATGAAAAAGATGGGCATAGACTTTACCTTCGTATCTCCTGACATTACCGAAGAAGAACTCGACAAAGCATTTAAGCCCAACACAAAGGCAGTATTTGGCGAAACGGTTGCAAACCCCGCACTTTCAGTTTTAGATATAGAAATGTTTGCAAGGGTTGCTCATAAACACGGCGTACCGTTTGTTATAGACAACACTTTTGCAACCCCCGTAAATTGTAGACCGATAGAGTGGGGTGCAGACATCGTCACTCACTCTACCACTAAATATATAGACGGCCACGGAACTAGTGTAGGCGGTGCTATTATCGATGCGGGTAAGTTCGATTGGAAAGCCCACGCAGATAAATTCCCAGGATTAACCACCCCAGACGATAGTTATCACGGAATTGTTTATGCGGACAAGTTCGGCAAAGAAGGTGCATTTATTACTAAGTGTACCGCACAACTTATGAGAGACTTTGGTTCTATCCAATCTCCCCAACACGCTTTCTACATCAATTTAGGTTTAGAAAGTTTACACGTAAGAATGAAACGTCACTGTGAAAACGGTTTGGCGGTTGCTGAATTCTTAAACAACCACCCCAAGATCGAGTGGGTTAGATATTGTGGACTTAAAGGTGATAAATATTACGAACTCGGTCAAAAATATATGCCAAACGGCTCTTGCGGTGTAGTAAGTTTTAGCGTTAAAGGAACGAGAAAAGACGCTGAAAAGTTTATGAAGAACTTAAAAGTTGCCGCAATCGAAACACACGTTGCCGATGCAAGAACGTGCTGTTTGCACCCTGCAAACGCAACCCACCGTCAAATGACTGACGAACAGTTAGAACAAGCGGGAATTCCCCCGACGTTAATTAGATATTCATGCGGACTTGAAAACGCAGAAGATTTAATAGAAGATATTGCTCAAGCATTAGAACAAGTATAAAAAGATAAAAAAGGGAGATTAAAATGCCCATAGTAGTACCAAAAGACATACCTGCGGTCAAGATTTTGCAGGGCGAAAACATAGTCGTTATGAACGAGAGTAGAGCAACCTCGCAGGATATTCGTCCTTTAGAGATAGCAATACTCAATTTAATGCCGACCAAAATTGTGACTGAAACGCAATTTATGCGTCTTTTATCCAACTCGCCCTTACAAGTAAATATAACGCTTATAAGCACCGAATCTTACGTTGGAAAAAATACGCCCCAAGAACACCTAGAAAGGTTTTACAAGTCCTTTTCGGAAATCAAAAATAGAAAGTTCGACGGTATGATAATAACGGGCGCACCCGTAGAAGATAAAGAGTTTGAAGAAGTCAAGTATTGGGACGAACTTAAAGAAATCTTTGAATTTGCCAAAAAGAGCGTGACTAACACCATGTTTATATGTTGGGGCGCACAGGCTGCATTAAACTACTTTTACGGCATAGAAAAGCATCCCTTAGACAAAAAACTCTTCGGTATATTTAAGCACAAAAAACTAATAAACTACGATAGATTACTAAAAGGTACTGACGATAGGTTTTTTATTCCCCATTCAAGACATACTACGGTTTACGAACAAGACATAAAAAACTGTAAAGACCTAGTACTTTTAGCATCTTCAAAAGAAGCAGGGGCAGGCATAATTCGTTCAAAAGATAATAAGTTTATCTTTATAACGGGGCATGCGGAATACGATAGAGATACGTTAGAGTTAGAGTATAAGAGAGACTTAGAAAAAGGCTTAAAAATCGATCCGCCCGAAAACTATTACGTAAACGGAAATAGCGGAGAGATAAAAATGTGTTGGTCGTCAACGGCAAACCTAATATTTATGAACTGGCTTAACCACTACGTATACCAATTAACACCTTACGATATAGAAAAAATATAATAATAAAGGCTAACCGCCTTTATACGGGGGTGACATAGTTTCGATTGGGCGTGAAAGGTAAAAAGTAAGCATACCGAAGGCTCGTCTTCGTAAAAAACGGAAATTAAATTTTAAATGCTAAC
>CAJMCT010000088.1 GCA_905211955.1 uncultured Eubacteriales bacterium
TAAAGCGCTTGGCGTAAAGTGCGGTGCAGTTATTAACCCCGATACGCCTGTTTCTAGCATAAAAGACGTTATAGAAGAATGCGACATGCTACTTTTAATGAGTGTTTTCCCTGGGTTTGGTGGTCAAAAGTTTATTGAGAGCGTGTTGCCTAAGATTAAAGAAGCGAGAGCGCTTATTGAAAGCACGGGAAAAGATATTGACCTTGAAATAGACGGTGGAATAAACAAAGAAAACGTTTCTATCGTAAAAAAAGCAGGCGCAAACGTTATCGTTGCGGGAAACACTATTTTTAAGGAAGAAGATAGGGCAAAAATTATTAGAGAACTTAGAGATCTTTAATTTAAGGTTTCTAAATTAAGGTTTACAGCATAATATAATTACGTGAGGTGTTATTATGAGAATTTGCTGTTTTAAACCGCCCCTTTTAATTAGAAAAATACTTAAATTTTTGTTTAAGAAAAACCAAAAAGAAGAAAACTAAAAAAGCCTGCCGATTTCGGCAGGCTTTTAACTTGTTTTTTTAATCTATTTCTATAATAGTTTCATGAATTCTTCCGCTTTGACTTAATTCTTCAGCAAGTTTTTTGAAAGTTTCGGGGACTTTTTCGTATTTTCCTTGTTCAATCTTTAAGTGTGAGAAATTTACCGCTTTATTTGCTAAAAGGTTTATGCTTGAAGCGGTGTTTCCAACCGATTCATTTACGCAGTGAATAACCAACTGCTTTTTGATTGCTTTTGAAAATGAAATAGGGTTATTACTATAAGAAATACCAGTAAATACTACGTTTGCGTTATAAGATGCCAAAGAAAAAGCTCTTGCAACGGGAATGTTAGAGTCGGAAAAATATACGACGTTTTTAGTCATTCTACCGCCAGTGATAGAAGATACTTCTTTTTGCCAGTTGTCATTTTGGTCTAAAACGTAATACAAACCAGTTTGTTTTGCAATATTTAAATCTTCCTCGTTAACTCCTACCAAAATCGGAACTGTTTGATAGTAGATAAGAAGTTGTGCTAAAACGTTAGAGTAGTTGTTTGCGCCAACTATTACAACGTAGTCACCCTTTTGAATATCGAGTTTATTGATAATTCCAACGGCAAGGGAGACGTGTCCGATAAATAGTGCTTCTTCGTCTGAAACACTGTCGGGTAAAAGATAGAGTTTACTTGCGTTTGCTGAAACGAAATTAGATAAAAATCCATCATAATCTTCGCCTGCAACCAAAACGTCAGAACACTTGTCTTCTTCGTTGTTTTTGCAGTTATAACACTCTAAACAAGGTTTGTTAGGTTCGATATAAACTCTTTTGCCTTCTTCTAAGCCAAAAAGGTTGGCGGGGGCATCGGAAACGATACCAATACCTTGGTTTCCTAAAACGAAATGATTATCCTCGTCAAGTTTGCCAAGATAATTTAAAACTGAAGGAAGAGTAATAAGCGCCTTGGTAATTTTAACTTTGGCGTTGTTTTGGCTTGCAAAATCTTCTGCAAGTTGCTCTTCTTTAAGCGTTTTAATTTTAGTTAATTTCCAACCTTTCATTTTAACTCCGTAAAAGTAATGGAATTTTTTGAAATCTTTGACATTATATTATATCTTTTGAAAAAAATCAAGCGATTTTAACGTTAATAATAAAAGCAAAAGTTTTGATAAAAATTGTTAAATTTTCACTGTCTAACAGTTGACTAAAATTAAAAAATAATATATAATAACACGGAAAACAAAAAAGAGGTGCATTATGAAACAAGATATTCATCCCGATTATCATGAAGTAACAGTAGTATGTGCTTGTGGCGAAACTTTTAAGACCGGCTCCACTAAAAAGGGAGATTCTATTAAGGTTGATATTTGCAGTAAATGTCATCCCTTCTTTACTGGTAAGCAAAAGTTGGTAGACACCGGCGGGCGTGTTGATAAGTTCAACAAGAGATATAGCAAGGCAAAATAGTATTTGTTATTTCGGCTTTAAGGGTAGTTCTACACTTAAAGCCTTATTTTTTATTCAAGGCTTGGTATGAAGGAAAAAAAAGAAAAGAAAACCCAGATAGGCGGTCAAGCCGTTATTGAAGGGGTAATGATGCGTGGTAAAACCGCTTGTGCTACTGCCGTTAGAGATGAAGACGGTATAATAAGAGTGGAATCAAAACGCATTAAACCGCAGGCGAAGAAAAATCGTTTTCTCCGTCTTCCTATCATACGCGGTGTAGTTTCCTTTATTGATTCAATGGTTTCAGGGACGAAATCGTTGATGAGATCGGCGGAGGTTTTTGGGGAAGGAGAGCCTTCTAAGTTTGAAAAATGGGTTGCCGAAAAGTTAAAAGTAAACGTAATTGGCGTGGTTTCTACCATTTCTGTTATGCTTGGGCTTGTATTGGCGGTGTTTTTATTCATATTCTTGCCACAAACGGTAAGGGGCGGAATAGAAGCGCTCGTTGGTAATGGTTTTGCTTTCTCACCTTGGGCAAAAAACTTTATCGAAGGTGGGCTTAAACTTTTTATTTTTGTAGGTTATATTTTACTTTGCACTCTTTTAAAAGACATAAGAAGAACGTTTATGTATCACGGTGCAGAGCATAAAACTATAACCTGCCACGAAAAAGGTTTAGAACTTAACGTGGAAAATGCAAAAAAATGTCGTAGAGTCCACGACAGGTGCGGTACTACGTTTATCGTTTTCGTTATGCTTATTAGCATCTTGCTTTTCGCTTGTTTTGAAGCAATATTGGTTTCAAACGGCATTGAACTTAGTGGTTTGGTTAGATTTTTATGCAAGATTGCATTTTTGCCAATAATTGCAGGGCTTTCTTACGAATTGCTTAAAGCATTGTCTAAAACGGATAACATTTTATTTTTCCCCTTAAAAATTCCAGGACTTTTGCTTCAAAAGATTACCACGCGTGAGCCTGACGATAAAATGCTTGAAGTTGCTATTACCGCGTTTAAGACCGTTCAAGAAATGGATGCCGACGAGACGATACCCGAAAAAGAATTCGTTCTTCCTTCAAAGCGAAAAGAACTTTTAGAAAAGATAACCTTAAAACTAAAAGAAAACGGTATTGACGAATCTGCTGAAGCAGAGTGGATATTGTCTCTAACATTAAACGTAAAAAGAGACGAACTTAACACCGACGATTACGTAAAAGCAACATTCGTTGACAAGGTAAACAAGTTGGTAGACGAGCGCATTAGTGGTAGACCGCTTTGGTACTGTGTTGGAGATACTGATTTTTACGGATACACTATTAAGGTTGACGAGAGAGTGCTAATTCCTCGTCCCGAAACGGAAGAACTCGTTGAAAACGCGCTTAAAATCATAAATAAAGACAGTAAAGTTTTAGATCTTTGCACGGGAAGCGGTGCGATAGCAATTGCCGTAAAAAAAGAAAGTGATGCTACGGTGTTTGCAGTAGACGTAAGTAAAGATGCGATAGACCTTGCAAGTAAAAACGCAAAACTAAACGATGCCGATATAACTTTTATTGAAAGTGATTTGTTTAGTGATATAACTGAAAAAGACTTTGACGTTATTATAAGTAATCCGCCTTATATTAAAAGTAGTGAAATTCCTACTTTGCAGGTGGAAGTTAAAGATTTTGAACCGATTTTAGCCTTAGATGGTGGAAAAGACGGGCTTGATTTTTATAGGATGATTTGCGACAAAGCAAAAGATTACCTAAAAGTTGGCGGAGTTTTACTTTTAGAGTGCGGCGAAGATCAAGCAAAAGATATAAAAGAAATGCTTAGTGGTTATCAATCTGTAGAGATAATCAAAGATTTAGAAAACGTAGACAGAATAGTTAAGGCGGTGCTTTAATGTTTAAGAAACTTGATAAAATGCTTGAACGTTTCGATAAACTTAACGAATTGGTAAGTGATTCCGATGTTATTGCTCGTATAGACGAGTGGAAAAAATACACGAAGGAACTTGCCGATATTACCGAAACGGTTGAAAAATATCAGGAATATAAGAAAATATTAAAAGAACAACAAGATTTACAAGTTGAACTTCCAAAAGAGAGAGATCCCGAAATGAGAGAACTTATGGAAGAAGAACTTAAGATTTGCAAAGAGAAACTTCAAACGGTTAACGAAGAATTGAGAATTTTGCTTCTTCCTAAAGACCCTAACGACGATAAAAACGTTATTATGGAAATCCGCGGTGGTGCAGGTGGTGAAGAAGCGAGTTTATTTGCGTATGAACTATATAGAATGTACGTTAAATATGCTGAAAAAAATCGTTGGAAAACCGAAGAAATCGAAAACAACTCTACTGAACTTGGCGGTATAAAAGAAGTAGTTTTCTCAATATCTGGTAAAGATTGTTATTCTAAACTTAAGTTTGAAAGTGGTGTTCATAGAGTTCAACGTGTTCCTGAAACTGAATCTCAAGGCAGAGTACACACTTCAACGGTCACCGTTGCGGTTTTACCTGAAGCCACTGACGTAGAAGTAAATATAGACGAAAAAGATTTAAGAATAGATACCCTTCGTTCATCGGGTGCAGGCGGACAACACGTTAATAAAACGGAGTCTTGCATAAGGCTTACCCATATTCCTACGGGAATAGTCGTTTTGTGTCAAGACGAACGTTCGCAAACTAAAAACCGTGAAAAAGCGATGAAAGTATTAAAGAGTAGGCTTTACGATTTTTATCAATCACAATATGATAAAGAGTATGCCGAAAATAGAAAAAGCCAAGTAGGAACGGGTGATC
>CAJMCT010000089.1 GCA_905211955.1 uncultured Eubacteriales bacterium
GGTATAGCGCAGTTGGTAGCGCGCTTGTCTGGGGGGCAAGAAGTCGTGAGTTCAAGTCTCGCTACTCCGACCAAATAACAAGCGCACGCAAAAAGCGTGCGCTTGTTTATTTAAGGTGAATTATACTATCAAGTGCAACACTTTAAGAAAGGCATATTCTACTATCAAATACAATACCTGTAAGTATTTTTATCATTGAAATTGACAATTATTATATCGTGAATAATTTCAAACTTTTACTCTCGGCTATTCATCATTACATATTCACAATAGTTTAAAAAGTAAAGTTTATTCCGACAAACAAATGGAGAAACGCAGTTGGAAAACGTATATAATACTTCTTGCTGTATTTTTTGTTTCAAAGTTAAATTATGACTTCAATTTTATAATATTTCTTTTATAAATGTAGATTATTTCCACATAATCGTTTAATTTACTGAAAATCGTATTTTATTATTTAAAAACGTGATAAAATATAAAAAAACTTAGGGAGGTAAGTTATGAACAGATTGAAAGACAAAGTAGCGGTAGTTACCGGCTCTACAAGCGGAATCGGTATCGGTATTGCAAGACTGTTTGCGGCAGAAGGCGCAAAAGTAGTGGTATGTGGCAGAAGGCAGGAAAAAGGACAGGCGGTCGTTGACCGTATCCTTAAAGAAGGCGGAGAGGCTTGCTATCACTATATGGATATCACGGCGACGGAAAGCATCGAAAAACTTTTTGCCGACACCGTTGAAAAATATGGTAAAATCGACGTCTTGGTAAACAATGCGGCTAACGTCGCTTTAAAGGACGGGCGCGTGGACGAACTTACCATTGAAATGTGGGATAATATTTTCCAAAGCGATATGCGTGGTACTTTTTATGCTACAAAAACCGTATTACCCTATTTACAGAAAAACGAAAAAGGTGGTTCAATCATAAATATTGGTTCTATGGCTTCTTGTAGCGGCGATTTGAGTTCTACCGCTTATGCCTGTGCAAAAGCCGGCGTAGATAAGCTCACACAGTATACCGCATTACAGTACGGAAAACAAAATATCCGTTGTAATTGTGTGCGCCCCGGGTTAATTGTTACGCCTGAAAACGACGCTCACGTTCCACAGATGCTCAAAGATATCTTTACAAGTAACATTATGGTTAATCGATATGGTTGTCCCGAGGATATCGGATATATGTGCGTATATCTTGCTTCCGACGAGAGTGAATACGTTACGGGTCAGATAATAAACGTAGACGGAGGACTTAACTCTCACGTTTCCACCGTCGCACAATTCCGTAAGCTCAATTCCCGTACCTGGTAAAAGAAAACTTTAAAAAGAAAATAAACAAAAGCGTGCTTTTTCACCGCAGTTCCGATAGGGAATTTCAGATAAAGGCGCAAGGTTCAGAGTCAGGCGTGGCGTAATGCCACGCCTTTTCTCTTGTTGTTTGTTGGTTTCAATCGTCCTCGTCGGTGAGTTCGTCGCCCCATATCGGTCGGTCGATTGCTCCGACGAAATTGTAAAAGATTTCTACCGTTTGTCTGTAATGTCCGTCGACTTTCGTCTTTTCGTGAACAACGACCTTTTCGATGAACGCGCGAAGTATTTCGGGCGTGAGTTCTTCAAAACTGTTATACTTGTAAATAAGCATCATAAAATCGAGAATTTTATCGTCGTCTTCTTTCGCTTTCGAGATTTCCGACTTTAACGTTTTAACCCGTCCTTTCAAATCGGCTTGCTCGGTTTCGTATGTGTCGCTCATTTTTAAGTATCGCTCTTCGGAAATTTTACCTTCGACTTTGTCCTCGTATAGGCTTTCGATGATTTTATCCAGCCTTTCGATTCGTTCTTCCGAAGTTTTAATTTCCTTTGAATACTCTTTCAGTTCTTTTTCCGTTCTCGTTGCGGCGTTTTTCCGTAACGTCTGCAAAAACATTTCTCTTTGCTGTTGCGCGAAATAGATTGTTCTCCGCAAATCGTCCTGAATCAGAACAGCCAACGCTTCGACCGTTATCTGGTGAGAAGTGCAATATTTTCTCTTCTTTTTACGGTAAGTCGAACAGTTGAAGTATTCTTTTTGCTTCATCGTCGTGCATCGGCAAAGATACATTTTCTGTCCGCAATCGGCACAGTAAATCAGCCCCGAAAGAGGACTCATTTCGCCCATATCGGTCGGTCTGCGTTTTGCCTGACGAATTTTCTGAACGGTTTCAAAAGTCTGCTTGTCGATAATCGCTTCCTGCGTGTTTTCAAAGATTGCCCAGTCTTCTTTCGGCAAGTTAATGCGTTTTTTCGACTTGTACGACTTTTTATACGACTTGAAATTGACCGTACATCCCGTGTATTCCAAATTTTCAAGAATACCCGCGACGCTCCTTTGATCCCAAATTTCCGAATCTTCTCTGACTTTTAATGCCGTCGGCAATCCGTTTTTACGGCAGTAAATAACGGGTGTATCTACGCCTCTTTCGGTAAGTATTCTCGCAATCTGCGTCGGACCAAAGCCCTGAACGCACAACTTGAAAATTTCTCTTACGATTTCAGCACCCTTTTCGTCTATAATCCATTTTTCCTTGTTTTCGGGATCTTTCTTATATCCGAGCGGTGGAACGCTCGCAAGATGTTTTCCTGCATTGCCTTTGGCTTTGAAAACCGCTTTGATTTTCTTACTGCAATCCTTTGCGTACATCTCGTTCAGAATGTTCTTGAACGGGGTAATATCGTCGTCGGGATTTTTCTCGCTGTCCACTTGGTCGTAAATGGCAATAAATCTTATGTCGGCTTCGGCAAGATAATATTTCGTGTAATATCCCACAAGAATATGATCTCTTCCGAAACGGGACATATCTTTTACGATTACAGTAGAAATTTTACCGTCTTCAACGTCGGACATCATTCGTTTGAAATCAGGTCTTTCAAAGTTACTTCCCGAAAATCCGTCGTCAACGTAAAATCTTACGTTCCGCAAATGATTTTCGTCCGCATACTTTTGCAGTAACATTTTCTGATTGCGGATACTGTTGCTGTCGCCGTCTAAATCGTCGTCGCAGGAAAGTCTGCAATAGCAGGCTGTCCATTGTTCTTCTGTGCTTTTTGTCTTTCTATTTTTAATTGTCGGTTGCAAATTCATTGTTTATTACCTCCCGAATTGCAACTTTCAAACGATAACCGATCCGTGATACGAACGGCAGGTTTTAACGCCTCGTCTATATTCTGTTCTATCAGCGTTTTCGTAATATCGAACGCCGTAACGCCAACGTTCTGTTTTTCGTGGGCAATAACGGTATAAACCGTATTACCGAGAACTCTTTCGCGGGTTCGAGTATATTCACCGTTAGGTTCTTTTTTATAGATGGTGAATATACTTGCCGCGGGTTTACTGTTTTGATTTATGTTTTTAGCCGTGTTTTCCGTAAATATAATCTCCTTATTAATGATTTATTTACGCAAAACGGCAGGAAGAGTCGGCTTATAATTTGCCGTCTTTTTTCATATTTTTCAAGGCTTCATAGCCTTCTTTGATTAGTCGGACTTTCGTAATTCCGTTTTCTTCGAGAAAAGCGTTTATCTCGTCATATAAGGCTCTCGGTATCATCGTTCCGAAATTGCCGCTCGCTTGCTTTCTCTTTTCTTTATTCTTTTCTTCATACTTCCTGCGCGTTTTACGCACGGGAGTATCTTCTTTCCGTTCCATTAAGTTAAACCTCCGAAAATATAAAATCGTATTGATACATATTATAACGATTTTACTCTCAGGAGTCAAGCTCTTTTTGTGAACGGGCAGAAAATATCCCTTTATTTCTTATAATTGTCGTTATTATTGAGTTTTTCTTGCTTTTTGCGTTCTTCTTCGATTTCCGCTTCTATTTGCTGTAAACGCGGGACTTGCCGAACGACGTCGGGAGTAAAGAGCGAAAGAACGGAATCGAAAAAACTCCCGATTGTTTTCGGCTTTCCGTGGACTATACGTCGATATTCCGTCGGATTTGTCCTTGCAAGTTCTTTGCCGACGTTTGTATAGTGGGAATTGTTATCCTTTTCCTTTTGCAGAGTTTCTGCTTTTCGGGCATATTCGAGCGTTTCGTCCATAGATTTTGTAAGCCGCTTTGAAAGGTCGCTGTTGTCTGCCGTTAAAGCGATCACTTGCTCTTGTAACTTTCCGCGTTTCCGTGGGATATTCCCGCTTTTTGCCTCGGTTAAAGCGTCTGCATAAACTTGATTTTCTTCCCGTATGGTTTCCGCTTGTTCGATTATCTTTGTTGCCTTAAATTCGGCAGTGGAAAGGTGTTTTTTCTGACTACCTTCTTTTCCGCGCTGTAAGCCCCAACGTTTTCCGACTGTTTCGTAAAAATCCGTTTGTAGTTTTTGCAGTTGCGGTTTATCGAAAAGTTGTTTACTGCAAAGCCGTCCGTCTTTTGTTACGGGCATAATGTTTAAGTGCATATGCGGGGTTGTTTCGTCGTTATGTACTACCGCCGCAATAATGTTTTCTTCGCCGTAACGTTCCGCAAAGAATTTGTAGCAGTCCGAGAAAAAATTATACTGTTCGACCTTGGCTAAACCGTCGAAAAAAGTTTTATCCGAACCTAACACAAACGAGTTCATTACAACTGCGTCTTTGCGCGGAGATAAGCCTAACT
>CAJMCT010000090.1 GCA_905211955.1 uncultured Eubacteriales bacterium
GTCTATTATTTCCATAAGACTTATGATTTGCGTTATTTCGGGTCGGCTAATTATAGAATCGTCTATATCCGAAGTGACTTGAATACCCCTTGCCACAAGCCCTTCTACTAAATCTTTTACAAAGTCCGCATGCTTGTTCCTAGTTAATACACAAATGTCTTTATATTCAATTTGTCTTTCGCTTTCCGTTTTAACGTCGTAAAACTTCTTTCCACACTCTTTCAAAATAAGGCTAGCGACAAGACTTGCAGTTTGCGAACTGTCTTTTAGAATTCTATCCTTTTCAATCTCTTCTAAAATATTATAAACCCTTGGGGTTTCTTTTTCTTTTTCTTGATCTTCTTTAAGAAGTAAATGAAGTTCGGCACGGCCGTCAAACTTTTTGCAGTCTTTTTCATAAATTCCACCGCCACGAAGCATAGCGGTATCTTTATAAGACTGCCCGTAAAAGTCCTCGGTCATAGAGTAGGCGAAAACCTTGTTTACAGCATCTAACACCCCGTCGGCTGAGCGGAAGTTATAGTTCATATCAATGGCTTTGCCTTGCTCTTTTAGTTTTTTGTATTTTTCAATAAAGAATTCCGGACGGCAACCACGGAAACCGTATATGCTTTGCTTTGCATCGCCAACCATAAAAAGATTGTCTTTAGAAAGCCTTGTTATTATTGCTTCTTGAACGCCGTTGGTGTCTTGATATTCGTCCACGAAAACGTATTTATACTTTTCGTTAATCTCTTTTCTAATGCCTTCGTCGTTTAAGATTTCTAAGGCAAACCTTTCTAAATCGTTAAAGTCTAAAACGTTCTCGTCTCGTTTTAGTTTAGAATACACCCTTGAAAACCTATTTATAACTTGTATAAGTTTATCCGTATGTAAGGATAAATTTTGTTTGCCTTCTAAGTCCTTTTCTCTTGTCGATATATGCTTTAATACGTCTTTAATTGTTGCGGAAGCCATATCTCTTAGCCCCGAAGCCTTTTCCTTTAAGAAAAGCCCTTGCGCGTCTAAATTTCTTCCAAAATCAAGCCTTACGCTTAATGGAATTTTAGTAAAGACGTAAACAGAACTATTCTGTAGATAAACGTTTAATATGTCTATTACTTGCAAGCAAAATTCCGCGCCCGCACTATACCCTAAGGTAGCGCAATCGTTTGCAACGCTTTTAAGACCTTCTCTAACAACTAAAAGTTCTTTATCGATAAGTTTTTTATACTCTAAATCAACCTTGTTAAACCCTTCTTCCGTGTAGTTATTAAGCGTTTTAACAAAGTATTGCATTTCGTCCGCTTCGGAAGACGCGTATTCGTAAAGAGATAAAATCAATTCCCTAAAATTAGAGTCTTTTCTATGCGAACTGTGGCGAGAAAGCAAAGTGAAAAAGTCTTTGTCCTTTTCGGCATAATACTCTCTCATAACAAGGTCTAACGCTTCTTTTTTTAGTTTTGAAGCCATCGTTTCGTCGCAAATTGCATAGTCAGGCGAAACGCCTACTTCGTAAAAGTATTTCCTAATTAGCCTTGAACAAAAAGAGTGTACCGTGCTAATGTCTGCATAAGGAATATCCGAAAGTTGACTAGTCAAATACTCGTCGCCCGTTTCTTCTATCTTTTTAATCATTGCACTGTAAAGTTTTTCCTTCATGTCCGCCGCCGCAGACTCGGTAAACGTCATAGCAAGCACTTCTTTTACCGTCGCCTTTTTCTCGGTTATAAGCCTTATTAGCCTTTGAATCATAACGAAAGTCTTTCCGCTACCTGCCGATGCGGAAATTAAAAGGTCGCCGTTTTCATAATTTATGGCTTTTAATTGTTCTTCTTTAAGATTGGGCATCTTCTTCTCCCGTTAAAAGTGCTTTCTCGATAACTTCACTATCTACTTTTGAAACCTTTCTTTCGTCAAAAAACTCTCTTTGACACATACCCTTAAAATTACAATAATCACAAGCCCCGTCAAAAGGTGAACTTGCAATCACACCACTGTCCATTTGCTCTACTGCGTTTTCGCAAAGTCTTTCAGCGTAATTTACGTATGCGTTAAGCGTATCTATCGTAGACACGTTCTTTAATACTTCTTTGTCTTTTTTTGCCTTAAAATATTGGCTTTTGTTATTTTCTATAAAGGCGCTATCTTGCAAAGAAATCGACTTTTCGTCGTCTAAGGTTTTTCCGGTAAACATAACCCCTTTATCCTTGCCTTCTTCTGTAAAATCGTCAGATACCTTTGTGTAATATAGTCCTGCCGGCTTTTTATCCTTAAAGCAAGATGCGTAAAGGTATAGTTGAAGTTTAGTTCCAGCAAATAAAAGTTCGTCTTTATCTTCGACCTTGCCCGTCTTATAGTCGATAATTCTAAAATAATCGTCAGCAACGTCTACTCTATCTATCGTGCCTTTAAGTTTAACCTTGCCGTTTAAAAGTTTATACTCAAACGGCTTTTCTAAGTACTTTGGCTTAAAAGAGGACTGGGTAAACTGAATATAGGTTTTATAGCAATACTCTCTCGCTTCTTTGGTTGCGCTGTTCAAAAAATAGTCGGTTTCTCCATCTTTTTTGAATCGTTCGTATTCGGGGGATACGATTACGGCGTTTAATGCTTTTTCAAACACTTCTTCAAACTTAGATTCGTCGTCTATTAAAGATATGTTTTCTAAAAACTCCTTAAATACAGCGTGCATAAATAAGCCCACCGATATCGCGGAAATTTTACCATCTTCTCTTTCTTTAAGTCTTAAAACCCTAGTTAAAAATGCGCGGTAGGGGCATTTATAATATTCTTCAATAAGCGTGGGCGAAGCCGTTCCGCTAACCACGTTCCCCGAAAAACCGTCAAGTTTAACCTTGACGTCGGTATTTACGTATTCTAATAAATCTTTAACCGTTTTATCCCCGTCTACCGCTTTGTAATACGCAACGGAATCGGAAAAATCGTCTGTTTTGCAGTATGCGTAATCACCACAAGAAATTGAAAAGGCAGTAAGACCTTGCCTTTTGGTAAGGTAAGAGTTTTTGTATTCGTAAGGTTTTAGAGTAAACGCACTGTCAAAGAATTTAATAGCGGTGCTTTTTAACGTCTTTTTACCCGAAACGTCTACAATCGGACGTGATAAGAATAACTTTTTGTTAAAAGAAGAAAGCGCCATGCCGAGATTTTCTTTTGCACGTTCGTTTACTACTTTGATTTTAGGTTCTACTAAAATTTTAAGTTGAGACAACCTATTTATATCGTCGTCGGTAATAAGTGCCACGTCTTCTTTTACACTCGGCACGTTTTCGGTAAGTCCTATAAAGAATAGATAATCGGTTTTAGCCAAGGCAATTTCCTTAAAGCCACCGATAAACACCGCGTCGCTAAACTGCGGAATGATGGATAATTCAAGCGCCATAATACCGCTTGTAAATATGCGTAGCGTTTCGCTAAAACTAAGTTCCACTCCGCCAAGAAGGGTTTTCATATCCTTTAATATAGTTGATACCGATTGATAAATTTGCTTGTTTATCTCCGCTTGCGTGTATTCCTCAAGTTCTAAAAGGCGCAAAGTCATATCGTTTAGTTTTTTCTCTACGTCTAAACTTTCAAGCATTTTTTCTATATTAAAGTTTTCAAAAACCGAAACTATCTTTTGCCTAAAGTTTTCTAAAACTTCTAAGTCATCCGTTTTATCGCAGTCGGTAAACGGTTTTTTAATAGCCGTGTAGTTTAGGTTATACTTTAATAGATAATTATAAAACTTATCCGCTAAGTGCTTGTCCATGTTAAACAATGGATTTTTATAAAAAGCGGACAAGCGCTCTCTTTCCATGTTTTTATCGAAAACTTCTATATACCCCGTTATAAGTTTAATAAGGGGGTGTGTTTCGGGTTTAATCTTATAGTCTAAGAAAAAGGGTACGTCGAGTTTTTTAAACTGTGCCTTGATAACGTCCGCATAAAGTTTTAGGTCAGCGGTGGCAATAGCAAAGTCGCAGTATCTCGCTTCTCCTTTAATAACTTTTGCTTTAATGCTCTCTGCTATCGTTTGAATTTCAGAGTACACGTCTTCCGCCGTAAAATAATGTACGACTTCGGTTTCTATCTTGTCTTTTACGATTGGCTTAAAAATATCGTCAACGATTTTTTTGCACTCTTTAGTGTGAGCGGTGTTAACGAATTTTTCTTCTATAACTGCACCGACGTCTTTTGCTAAATCTTTAATAGAATCCACCGTTTCATTTAGGAATAAAAACCTATTGTCACCACCCGTTAAAATAGCGGTGACTGAACGCGCTTTTTTGATAAGCACCCTTATAATATCTCTAATTTGACCTGTAAACGAAGTGTAGCCCAAAAGATAAACGTTAGAATCGCTTAAATCTTTATCCGATTCTAAGACTTCAGGAAGATAAGATAAAATCTTGCTTTGGTCGTTAATACCGCGCTCATTTATAAAGTTTTCGTATTCGGAATACACTAAACCAACGTCTTCAAGTTTGTTTTTTAGGCTTCCTTCAATACCACTTGTACACGCTAAAATTTCTTCGGGCGAAACCTTTGCGCTCTTTAACTGGATAATCACGTCGTAAAGGGTGGGCGCTAAATTTTTCTTGCTTGCCGAGAAACATTTT
>CAJMCT010000091.1 GCA_905211955.1 uncultured Eubacteriales bacterium
AAAAGAAGACGTCGGTGTGTTAAAAAATGAAGTGTTCAATGTAATAAAACCAACATTAGAAATAATAAACGAAAAAGTAGATATAATGATAAATATAAATACAGCTAAAATATTAGATGGACAAACTAGAAATTACAAAGAACAAATAAAAATGCTAAGAGATTACGAAAACAAAAATGCATTAGAACATAGCAGAATGAATTATGAAATTTGCAAACTAAAAGCAAATGCATAAAGTATAAAAAACGAAGTGCCTAAAAGCTTATAAAAAGCTAAAAATAGGCACTTTTTTTGATGCAATAAAAAAATAACGACAAAATATAATAAAATACCAAAAAAAATTGCAAAAAAAAATCAAAAATAATATGCTTTTGACTGCACGTCAAAAAAGTTAGCGAATATCATTGACTATTTTTTCATAATTTGCTAAAATACTTGGGCAAGTGAAATTTGATATGCAACTTTTGCACCGCCGAATGTCGCCATGACATGCCAAAGCAGTCAATTTGCAACAGAAACCTGACTTGCGCTACCGCTACAGCAAAAGCGGAAGAAACTTAATACGGAGAGATGGTCGAGCGGTTTAAGGCACACGCTTGGAAAGCGTGCGAGGTTAACAGCCTCCGCAGGTTCAAATCCTGTTCTCTCCGCCAATCAAAACCTAAATCGAATACGAGAGTGTTTGGTTTAGGTTTTTCTTTTGCAAAAATTCAGGTTTTATCTGCGTTTTTCGATTGTTGGCGTGCCGTCGTTTTATCCTTTTCGGGGTTCGTAGGCTAAAGTTCGTATCGCTTTGTCCGTAGCAGTTGCAGACGGTTTTATGCCGCGAAAGGTTCTTGACGTGAGAAAGGAGTGTGTCAGGCTATCTTGCCAAAGGCAAACGAAAAGCCCCTCGGGGCTGTCGGTTGGCGGTTTATTTGCCTATCGACACGCTCCTGAGAGGCTCACGTCAAGAACACCGTGGAATAAATCGTCTGCGTATGTATCAAATACGCATTACAAGCCTAAAATCTTTAAGTCCGTAATACTTCTTGTTTTGTATCACATACGGCATTTTAACGTTTTTGTCGTAAAAAGAAAAACCCTGACTTTCGTCAAGGTTTATCGTCTTTGGGGTGTTGTAGATAATTATCATTTTGTCGTCATACAACTGAATTTCCTTTATAAAGTAATTTATCAGTTGTAGCGGCTCTTTTTCAAGCGCGGATTTGTAATAATCAATTATTTGCTCTTTGGAAAGTCTGAACGCCGTTTGAGATTTTTCAATCGTCAATCGCTTTTCGATGTCGGTCAGTTTTTCTTCGAGTTCTCGCATACGTTTCATAACTATTGCACTTTGTCCGCCTAATTCTATGGCTTGCATAATGTTGTTGATTGTATTCTCGGTTTGGCGTTTCTCTTTTATGAGATTTGTCAGAACCGAGTTTTGTTTTATGCGGTTTTCCTGCACTTGCAGTAAATACGTTGCCATTTTATCTAATATTTCGGGGCGTTGCATTTGCTCGCATACGTTGTCAAGCACATATTTTTCGAGTATTTCTTTCCTGACTTGCGACTTTTTGCAACCGCTTTGGTGTTTTCGTCCCAAACATTTGTAATAGCGTATTTTTTGTCCGTTTTTAGCCGTTCCGCATTCCGCAGAGATAGGACTTCCGCAGTAGCCGCATTTAATTTTGTTGCGAAGTAAATACACGACTTCAACGCTACGAGTTCCGTATTTGTTGGTTTCGGTCTTTCGTCTTACGTTTTCGTAAATTTCCGTCGGCACGATTTGCGGATACATATTTGTAAAAACTTCGTTGCCGTGTCTGTAAATACCCGAATACTTTTCGTTTTTGAGTATGTTGTAGACGGTATTTCTCGCAAACTTTTTACCGCGGTTGAAAATACCTCTTTCGGTAAGCGTTTTTATTATGTCTTTAACGTAAACGCCTTGCGCGTATTGGTCGTAAATAAATCTTACGACTTCGGCTTTTTCTTCGTCAATCACAACTTTGTGGTTTTCTACTTTATAGCCATAAATGATAGTTCCGCCCGTAAAGTTGCCTTTTTGTCTTGTTTCGTTCATACCTCGCTTTACCTTTTGCGAAAGTTCGGCAGAGTAGTATTCGGCGTAGCCCTCAATCATACTTTCAAGTATAATCGCCTCGGGACTGTCGGGAATATATTCGGTTGCGGAAACGACTTTAACGCCGTTATCTTTAAGCGTTTTCTTGTGTTTCGTGGTTTCGTATTTATTGCGCGAAAACCTGTCGAATTTGTAAACGAGTACAACATTGAAATCGTGTTTTTTGCTATCTTCAATCATCTGACGGAAGTCGGGACGATTGTCGTTAGTACCCGTCATAGCACGGTCTATATAGGTTCTTAAAATGAGTATGTCGTTGTTTTTCGCATACTCGTTACATACACGGAGTTGTCCCTCTATGGACTGTTCCGTTTGTGTGTCGCTCGAATAACGAGCATAAATAACTCCAGTTTTCAAAATTGGTTACTCCTTTAATTTTATTTTTTAGATTTGTCTTTCGACGGGAACAAAACTAAATGGAAAGCCTATAAGTCGATTATCTTAATGTTTCGCTGTTTTCGTCAAGAGTTGCGTTGGGTATTTTATTGCTAATAATCACTCAAAAACGCAATGCATTTACTCTTGACGAAAAGGGCTTTTCATTTAGGCTCCCGTGACGAAAGACATATTGTTTTAGTTGCAATGCGGCAACTGCGATATAATTTCTTTGCTGACCTTTCCGAGAATTTCGCCATCGTTGATACAGGTAAAGTTATCGAAAAGCAACACTTTGCGGTCGTCAACTCCGAACGTGCATATAACATCTTCGTCCAAAACGTCCGAGCGGAAGTAAGTCGGTAACTTGCCGCCGTAGACTAAACGCTCGCCGGACTTTTCCATATACTTCGTTATGTATTTTGCCGCCTCGGAAATATCGTCCTGTGTGGCAATGTCTTTGAAGTCGTTACGCCCGAATTGTTTTAGAAAGTGCGTGTTTTGGTATGTCGTTTGCATACGGTGGTTTCGCGTGTCGTAGTCTTTTACTTCTTCGAGTTTTCCTATCATTTTGCCGTCGGGAATATAGAAGATACCGTGAAAATGTAGTCTGTTCGTATCTTCGCCGCGTTCCCATACTCCGACGTATTTCCAACCGTTTCTCGCTACAAAGTGTTTTAAGGTGTTATACATCTTTTTGCGGAACGTTTCCTCGGTGTGAAGTTCGTTTGAGTATGTAAAAGTTACGAAAAAATTCCAATCTTGCAAACGCAATTTTCGCATAAGCCTTACTTTGCGTTTTATGGCGTTGGTGTTCATTCTCTCGGTGTGTTTTTCGACGAAAGCGTTTAATTCGGCTTTATCCTTGAAATCGTCTTGCATAGCGGCTTTTATATGCGCCTTGCGTTCTCGCTTGGGTAGCGATTGGCTTTCTTTATATGCCGTTTCAAAGCGTTCTTTCGGGGTTTCTGGCGGCGTTATATCTGCCGTCGATTGTTGCATTGGTTTAACGGCGCGCCTTTTACAGCCTTTTCCGCTCGGAAATGCTCCTTGCGGTATTCCGACGTAATGACCGCCGTCAAAGTAGATTTTCATATTTGCGTAGTTCATAGTTTTTTACTCCTTGTGATTTAGATTTTTTTGTATGGCGAAAGAAAATAAAAAACGGCAGAATACGAAACACCATACAATTTCATACTCTGCCGTTTACAGTTCGGTTTAATTACAATTCAATTCAGTTCAATTCGGTTAGTTTAGGTCATAAATAGATTTCCGTTCAGTTCCTTTCATTTCGTTTATGTTATCGCTTTTTAGCGTTATTTTCTAATTTAATATTTTTCTATTTACTCGGTTTAGTTTATTTAGTTTTTAATGCGTAATTTTTCGGCTTTTAAGTCAGGTTTCGTTTTTGTTTTCGGTTTGCGTTTGTTTATGCAGTTCGACTATCCTTGAAAAGATACTTTCAAAGAAAGTGCGTTTTTCGCCGTCGGTCAACGCCTCGATATTCGGCTCGCCGACGGCTACGACTTTTAGGTTTGTTTGCAGCATTTTTTAGACCTCCTTTTTTTGAAATAGATTTTATTACCCGAACTCGCAAGATTTTTGCGACTTCGAAATAATTTCTTGAAAGAAATACAAAAGTTTTTGCAATCTCTTTGCACAATTCAATCTTACAACACTCCACAGAAAAAGCGTGAATGGCTCAAAATGTAGTTTCAATGGAAAATTTCCATTTACAATGGTTTTTGTAAAGAAGAAAAATGACTGCGGAATGGCTGCAAAATGGATTTTAGGCAACAAAAAAGACGGCACAAAAAACGCCGCCCGAAACAAAACGGAGCGAAAAAACACTCGGAATATATAAAAGGAATAAAACTCCAAATATGCCGACGAGCGAAGAATTATGGGGCGATTCGCCAAGCGGTTTAGCGGCGAACGCCCCGTTTCGCTCGGCTTTGAGTTGACCTTTTTATCCGAGTTTAAGCGAGTTGTTCGGTTGATGCTTGACTGCGCCACGAAGCATTGCGCTTGTATAAGTCAAGCACCCGCCAAAGAGCCATTTGAAGTTTTT
>CAJMCT010000092.1 GCA_905211955.1 uncultured Eubacteriales bacterium
TCCGCTGTGCGATAAGTATATCGGGACTGCGTTATACCCCGCCCTTTTTAGCGCGTTTAAGGTAAGCACACCCGTGATTACCGATATGTCGTGTTCTACACTTTTTCCGCCAAAGAATACACCAACGTTTTTCAAAATAAAAAAACACCTCCGCATTATTTTTTTGCTTTGGTGTTTTTAAGTTTTTTTCCTTATATTAGTTATAGTTATCAGGCAAATCGTTTTCAAACAAAACGACGTCCCCTTCTTCTAACATCTCGCTTAAAACGTCGTTTCCGCGCTTTAAGTTTTTGCTAAACTTGATATTCTCAACGTCCATACCTGCATCTTTTAAGCCGTTAATAAGCATTACCGCGTTATGCTTTCCAACGATAATAACCTTGTCGGCATGCTCTTTTAACAGTTTGCCAAAGTTGTAGTTGGCGACGTTTTCTTCTTTGCCTAATTCAACTAAGCCTGGTGTGACGACGATTTTTCTACCTTCAAATAGGTCTAAAACTTCCATTGCTGAAAGCAAACCGTCTTCGTTAGAGTTATAACTGTCGTCAATTAAAACTATGTTTTTGTTGTTTCTAACAAGTTCTAATCTATGCTCTATCGATTGTAAACGGTTAATGCCTTGACAGATTTCTTCCATCGTCATACCCATTTTATAGGCAACCGAACTTGCAAGACAAACGTTGATTATACTGTTTTTCCCAAGAAGAACTGTGGAACAAGTACGTGGCTGTTCCCCTTTAACGTTAAGGACAAACGTAGTACCTTTTGAAGTTATCTTTATGTCGGTTGCATAAACGCTTGCGTCTTCGTTTAAACCCGAAAAAACCTTTTCGCCACTAAACTTATTTTTGATTTGGTCTAAATACTTGGTTTCGGCATTTATAAACGCAACCCCGTCTTTAGGAAGCCCTTCTAAAAGTTCAGACTTTGTTGCAATAGTGTTTTCTATGCTACCGAAAGTTTCTAAGTGCTGAGTATTAATTCCCGTTAAAACACCATATTCGGGTTTTACCATATCTACTAATTCTTTTATATCCCCTTTACTTCTTGCACCCATTTCGGCAATGAATACGTCTACCGTGTTATCGAGTTTTTTGACCGATAAAGATATTCCGAGCGGTGTGTTGTAAGAGTCGGGGGTAGAAAGCACTCTGAACTTTTGGGAAAGTATAGTCTTTAATATTTCTTTAACACCCGTTTTCCCATAACTACCCGTGATACCTATCTTTATAACGTCGGTGGTTTTAAGTTTATAAGTTGCATTTTTTATATAATGCCTTCTAATTATCCACTCTAACGGCTCGTTTATACAGTATGCTAAAAACAAAATAAAGGGAGAAAGCAAAGGCATAACGCAAATTAAAGATAACCTTAAAATGCAAACTACTTCGTCGCCTATTATAAATGCTAAGTAGTTAAGCCCTACTATTAAGCCAAAGGTTATAGCAACTAAAAGTATTGAAAACGTGATTGCAAGACGAACTAAGCGCTTGGTCTTTTTTAAGGGAACTTTTGCGTTGACGTGGCTTTCGCTATTGATATAGATAACCATAAATAGCACGTAAGAAAGCATGCCCGCGTAAGATGCAATCGCATCCCCCCACTCTTTGCCAAAAAATGTGGTAAATACCGGAGTAAAGCAAATGTTAAGTGCGCAAAAGAACAAAAATCCTAAAAGTGACAAGAGCATTAATCTTGACAAATAAGGTGTTTCAGCGTTTTTAAGCCACTTAAAATATCTTTTTCCACGATATCCGCATTGTTGTAATACTAATAAAAATTTAAGCGAGCAAAAGTATAAAAGCACGCCGTTAATTATCGCAACCGTAAGGTAAACGAATATTTGCGGAATAGTAAATAATTGTGAAAAACTTGGGTAATTTAATGGAAACATTAGTCTTTTGAGAGCAAAAACTCTCTTACCTCCATATTAAACTTAAAAGGTTTATCTATAAAGCAAAAATGCCCTGCATCTTCTATGATTATAAGTTTGCTTTTCTTTATGCCTTGGTTTAATTTATTCGCCATATAAATTGGCGTTTCTTTATCTAAATTTCCGAACACAATCAGGGTTTTTGCGGTTATTTTATCTAAATAGCAGTCTAAGTGTTCGTTTACGATTTTTTTAAAACTTTCTCTCATAACGGGCGAAAGCGATAAGTAGTCCTTTGAGTAAAACCTTAAAAGTCTTTTCTTTTTTACAAAAGGTCTAAGCGCCTTAAACGTAAGCCTTTTTAAACGGTACTTAAAACTTCGTTTTGGTTTAAGCCCCGCACAGCCCGTAAGCACGATTTTATCGAAAATATCTTTCTTTGCCGAAAGTTTAATTGCTATCCTTCCACCGAAAGAGTGGGCGATAACACACGGTTTTCTCAAACCGTTTTTTTCTATATATTCTTCTACTTCCCTTATATAATCGTCAAGAGAGTAAGGGTGTTCCATACCCACGTTTTCGCCAAAGCCTTTAAGGTCTATGGCGTGGACGTTAAAGTCCTTTTCAAAGAAAGGAATTTGATAAGAAAAACTGTTTTTACTACTTAGGTATCCGTGCAAAAAGATTAAATCTTTTTTGTCCTTAGTAAAAACTTTTTCTTCTTTTATAACTATAACTCCTTTTTCATACAAAGGGCGTCTTCGCCGTCAAAATAATATTTTTTTCTGACTGAAAACTCTATAAAACCTTGGCTTTTATATAAGTTTATCGCAGGGGTATTGCTTTTTCTAACTTCTAAAAACACTTGTTCTAAACGTTTCGTCGTCGCCACGTCAATCACGGCTTTTACAAGTTCTTTGCCAACCCCACCTTTTCTAAAACTCTCTAAAACGAACACACTATCGATATCCACATCAAAATCGGTTAGTGTGTAAATTATAAAGCCTATTCTTTGGTCTTTCTCTTTTGCAATAAAACCTAAAAGCCTATTTGATTCAAAAGAGCGGTTTAGTTCATCTAAACTATACCCGTCGACAAAACCGTTATCCTTTGCCGATGCTAAAAAATTAAGGTCTTCTTTTATAAGTGGCGAGATTTTCATCGGCCTTCTTCCGCCTGACTTTTTCTTATGTACAACGGCACTAAACTTTCTAAATCTAAGGTCGCTAAATTAAACTTATTCTCTATCGCCTTTTTTAAGCCTTGTGCGTTGCTAACTTTTTTTGCTTTTATACCAAAAACGTCTTCAAAAGAGTAGAACTTATAACCTTTAGAGATGTTTGCGAGTTCGTCTTTAGATATAAAGCAAGGTGGAATAGTGACTACGCCGTTATCGTACCCGCAAGCGTAATAACTGCCGTGGTGCGCGTCTATTACCGCCATAATTTTTCCCGCTTTAACATTATATGCAATCGTATCGAACGAAGTTATAGATAAACATGGAATTTTGTTTGCAAAGCAAAGTGCCTTTACCGTGGAAACGCCAATTCTTATCCCCGTAAAAGAACCTGCCCCAACAACGCAAGCGATAAAGTCTAAATCTTTAAGGGCTAAATCGCTCTTTTTTATCGCAAGGTCTATCTTATTCATAATTTCTACCGAGTGGTTTACACCGCACTTGTCATCAAAGTAAACGTATTCTTTCTTTTCGTTTACCGCAATTATAGTAAGACTTTTTCCACTAGTATCAACTGCTAAATATTTCATAACGTAATCTTTCTTTCTTCTATTCCCGTTTTTTCAATAACTACTTTTTTTGTTTTTTCGGGCAACACGTCTTCAATGTTTTCCGCCCACTCTATAATGCAAATATTTTTGCCTAAAAAATAATCGGTAAGCCCTAATCTTAGCGCGTCTTCCCCTGAAGATAGCCTATAACAATCGTAGTGATAAATTTTATCCCCATAAACGTTAAGATATGCGTAGGTCGGGCTTGTCACACCGTCTAAATTAAAGTATTTTGCAATGCCCTTAACGAACACGGTTTTGCCTGCGCCCATATCTCCCGATAAAAGCACCACGTCGCCATCGCGCAAAGATTTTGCGTACTCGAAAGCGATTTTTTCAGTATCTTCGGCACTACTAGAGTAAAACTCTTTAACCTTTTCGGTGGAATTTTGAAGGTTGATTTTCTTAAACAAGTATGAAACCCTTTTATATAAAAGCAAGGTTATCAAAGATATTGCAACGCTTTTAATTGCGTTAAACAATAAAACGTACCACCAAAGCGAAGCGAAAAACTTTTCCGAAGTTTCGTTTGGAGCGAAAGGCGCTCCGCCCATAAAGAAGGGGAAGTTTATAAACTTATTTACGAATAATGATATACCCGTTTGAATTAAACACGCAATAATAAGCGTAATTATAACCGTCTTTATGCCCTTTTTGTAGCGGTAAACTATAGACGGCACTAAAACGAACGCCGTGGTGATTATAAAGTTGGCAAGTTCACCAACACCGCCCGTGCTTCCTATTGCAATATGTATTGCTTCTTTTACGGCGGTTATAATTACCGCTGGGATTGGTCCGTACATAAAGCCCGCAAGCATAACGAACACGTTGGAAAAATCGAGTTCTAAAAATGATGCCGGAGTGCCTGCAAAAATCGGGATTTCTAATAGATAGAAAACG
>CAJMCT010000093.1 GCA_905211955.1 uncultured Eubacteriales bacterium
GGAGAAGATTTTACATTAGCACCAATGCTTGATAAAGAAATGGCAAAAATAGACTGGAATGCTAAAACTGCTGAAGAAAGACTTTCGGCACTTAAAGTTGTTTTAAGCGAAGAAACTGATAAACCCGCAAAAAGGGAAAAGGACGCTAACAACCATATACATACGATTTATTCGTTTTCACCATACTCGCCAACCATGGCGGCTTACAGGGCTTATAAAACCGGTCTTACCAGTGCAGGTATTATGGATCACGATTCGCTCTCTGGTGTGAAAGAATTTCATACCGCTTGCCGTCTTTTAGGCTTGGGTTCTACTTGTGGTGTAGAAGTAAGGGCAAAATTCGATAGGGGATTCGGCAGAATCAACCACCCCGACCAAAACGATTGTATCTATATGGCGGCACACGGTATTCCCGCTCAAAACGTACAAGCGTTTAACGAATATTTAAGCACTTTCCGTGCAAATAGAAATAAAAGAACGGAAAAGATGTGCAGAACTATCTCCGAAAGGTTTGAAAAGTTTGGCATCTCTCTTGATTTTAAGAAAGACGTTATGCCCCTTTCTGAAGTTGCTGAAGGCGGAAGCATTACAGAGCGTCACCTTTTATACGCATTAGCAGTTAAACTTGAAAATGCGTTTGGAAGAAGCCAAAAGTTAGTAGACTTTTTAGAAAAAGACTTAAACCTTGCCGTTTCGGATAAAATTAAAGGATATCTTTTGGACTTAGATAACGAAAACTTCTTATACGACCTTTTAGGTGTACTTAAAGCGGACACAGCGTTTTTCTATATCGATGCTGACGACGAAATGCCCTACGCAGAAGACTTCGTTGCAAAAGCAAAAGAACTCGGTGCAATCCCTGCGTATGCTTATTTAGGTGACGTTGGACTATCGGTCACGGGCGATAAGAAACCCCAAAAGTTTGAAGATGATTATCTCCCCGAACTTATTAAGGAAATCAAAAAGATAGGTATTCAAGCGGTAGCGTATATGCCCACGAGAAATACTCCCGAACAGTTAGATAGACTTATGGGATATTGCAAAGAATACGATTTATTCGAAATCAGTGGTGAAGATATTAACTCACCCCGTCAAAAATTCGAGTGTGCGGCTTTGGCAAACGAAAGATATTCGCATCTTATTGATTCTACTTGGGCGCTTATCGGCCACGAATACGCATCAAAAACACAAGGTTTAGAGGGCGGTATGTTCTCAAAAGAAAGTATTGAAAAGTATCCAAATCTTCAAGAAAGAATTAAGGCTTTTGCAGAAATTGGCAGAAAGACCATTGAAAAGTAAAAAAATAAAAATTTTATATAGGTAGGAATTTACTATGAGTTTAATCGATTTAAAAGGTAAAGTAGCAGTAGTCACCGGTGCAAGCCAAGGACTTGGCGAAGCATTAGCAATCCGTTTGGATAAGGAAGGTTGCAAAGTTGCAGTTTGCGATATCAATATTGAAGGCGCAAAAGCAGTTGCGGCAAAACTTTCAGACGCTATCGCTATTTCAGTTGACGTGACCAAGTACGACCAATGTGAAGCAGCGGCTAAAACCGTTTTAGACAAATGGGGTAAGGTAGATATTTTAGTTTCTAACGCAGCAATCGTTAAGAGCGGTGATATTTACTCGCTCACTCCCGAAGCTTTTAAACTTGTCACCGACATCAACCTTAACGGATATTTTAACACCGTTAAAGCGTTTGCTCCTTCAATGCTTGAAAGAAAGAGCGGTAGCATTATTCAAATCAACAGTAAGTCGGGAAGGAAGGGAAGCTTTAAGAACGGCGCATACGCATCAAGCAAGTTTGGTGGCGTAGGTCTTACCCAAAGTTTAGCATTAGAATTTGCTGAATCGGGCGTAAGAGTAAACTGCATTTGCCCCGGCAACTTATTAAATTCACCCCTTTGGGTTAACAGTTTGTTTAAACAATACGCTGCAAACCAAGGCATAACCGAAGAAGAAGTAAGAGCAAAATATATCAACCAAGTTCCTATGAAACGTTCTTGCGAATTTATCGATATCGAAAACGCGCTCGTATTCTTAGCATCTGACTATGCTTCTTACATGACCGGTCAAGCAATCAACGTCACCGGCGGACAACAAATGTAATAAACACAAGAAAAAGTCACGGGGAAAGTGAAATTTTTTCAGGAGTTTTTGTATTATGAATTTTAATTTAATGCATCCGGCAGAACAAATCGTTTTGCTTATTAACAGGGTTTATCAAAAAGGACTTACCACCACTTCTGGCGGAAACTTGTCTATTCTAGATAGTGAAGGCAATATTTGGATAACTCCTTCGGGTATCGACAAGGGTTCTTTAACCCCTTCGGATATATGTAAAGTATTGCCCGACGGAACGGTTATCGGTAAGTATAAGCCTAGCGTAGAACTTCCCTTCCATAAACTCGTTTACGAAACAAGACCGGACGTGTCCGCAGTATTGCACGCGCACCCACCGGCAATCGTAAGTTATAGCCTTATCCGTGAAGTTCCCAAGGTAAACATTATTCCGACCGTTTCAATGTTTTGCGGTACCGTTGGTATTGCTAAATACGAAGTTCCGGGTAGTGATGCTTTGGCGCAAAGAATAGTTGCCGAAATCAAAAAGGGCATAGACGTTGTGGTTATGGAAAACCACGGGGTTATTACTTGCGCAAGCAGTTTATTTGAAGCGTTTAAGCGCTTTGAGACCTTAAACTTTGCTGCAGACGTAGGCATTATTGCGTCTACTATCGGCAAGCCCGAAGAACTTTCTGATGAACAAATGGCAATTTATAAGAGAAAGGGTATGAATGCTTTAAGCGAGTTTATCCCCACCACTTATAGTTCGGACGAAAGAAAGTTAAGAAAAGAACTTTGCGCGCTTATCCATAGGTCTTACGACCAACAACTTTTTACTAGTACGCAAGGCACTTTCTCGGTAAGACTTTCTAAAGATAGTTTCCTTATCACGCCGTACGGTGTTGATAGAAAGTATATCGAACCCGAAGATTTGGTTAGAATAGACGCAAATTATAGAGAAGCGGGCAAGCCGTTCGGTTTCTATGCACAAAATGATTTATGATCAACATCCCGAAATCAACGCGATAACCGTTGCTCAACCTAGACACGTTATGGCTTTTGGTGTGACTCATACGCCAATTGATAGTTTAACTATTCCCGAATCTTATATTGCAATGCGCGATATAGCGAGAGTACCTTTCGGAACTAACATTACAGATCCCGAAAAGATTTCTAAATCTATAAGCGTAAAGTCGCCCGTCGTTTTAATTGAAAACGACAGTATTATCAGTACTGGTAATTCGCTTATCAATGCGTTCGATAGATTAGAAGTTGCCGAATTTACGGCCAACACCATTATCCACGCAAACATGATAGGTAATATCGTTAAGATAAGCCAAAAGGAAGTCGAAGATATCAATAAGGCTTTCAATCTTGAATAAAAAGAATACGAATACGGCTAAAATTTTTAAGCCGTATTCAAAATTATAAAAGGGGAACACAATGGAACAAACTATAAAAGATTTAATTGACATTTCTCAGTACGCAGGCAACCGTGTAGACTACACCCAAGGCGGTGGTGGAAACACTTCTGTAAAGAACTTTGAAAAAGGCTTGTTGCTCATTAAAGCATCGGGTTATAAACTCAAAGATATAACCGCAAACAACGCTTTCGTTGCAGTTGACCAAAAGAAGATTGCCGACTATTATAATAGTGTAGATTTATCAGTAGAAAAAGACTACGAAAAAGAAAGTGCAGAACTTTCTAAAAACTCCGTAATACCCGTAGAAGGCGTACCCGTATTAAGACCGAGTGTAGAAGTAGGATTCCACGCAATTCTTAAAAAATACGTAGTACATACTCACTCGGTATACGCAAACGTTTTAACTTGTGCAATAGACGGTGAAAAGATTGCAAGCGAACTTTTTGCAGGAAAAGACTTTGGGTTTATTTTCTTACCTTACATCAACCCTGGTTTTGAACTTACCCTTGCAATGAAGAAAGAAATCGAAAGATACACCGTTGAAAACGGCAAGTATCCCGAAGTAATCTTTATGAAAAACCACGGTTTAGTAGTAAACGGAGATTGCTTGGATAGAGTAAAAGAAGTAAATACCGAAGTTAACGAAACTATAAGATTACACTTTGGTTTAGAAGACAACTTCCGTGAAATCGGTTTAACCCAAACCCCCACGGGATATATGTCTGACACAGGCGTAATAAAATCTTTCGTTTCTGAAAACGAACTTGATAAGGCGTTCTTAGACAAGTACCCGCTTTATCCCGACCAATTAGTATACTTAAACAATATTTTAGCAAATTCGCCCGATACTTTAGTCGTAAATAAGGGCAAAGTTTACTATAATACCGATATTAAGCAAGCAACCACTTTAGACGAAACGCTTGCAGCATATCTTTTCGTTATGACGGTACTCAAAAACAACAATTTGGAAGTATCTACCATGAACGAAAAAGAAGTAGGATTTATCAACGGCTGGGAAGCAGAAAAGTACCGTCGTTCAGTTAAATAATT
>CAJMCT010000094.1 GCA_905211955.1 uncultured Eubacteriales bacterium
CAAAGTTTACATTTTTCCGATTACCGTGCGGGAGAGAGAACTTTTCAGTTGATAACCCAAGTCGCAGGTAGAAGCGGAAGAAAAGATTTAGCGGGAAAGGTTGTTTTGCAAACGTATTCTCCAGATAACCCCGTGCTTAAACAAGCGATAAATTACGATTATTTAGGGTTTTACGAGCATGAAGTATCGGTTAGAAAAGCAACGGCTTTTCCGCCCTTTACTGATATTATTAGAGTGCTTGTTGCGGGCGATGATGAAGAACTTGCTATGAAAGCGGTAAAAGCGTGTTATTCGGAAATTACCGGCTTGTTTAATGAAAATAGAGAAAAATTTATGTTTTTCGGGTGTATGAAAGCACCGATTAAAAGATTGCAAGGCAAGTTTAGATTTCAAATTTTAATGCGTATAGAAAAAGGCGATTTAAACCTTATTGATACCATTTACTATACGGTACATAAATACGATAAAAAAGGAGTGTTAGTTTCATTTGAAATTAACCCAAACAACTTAACTTAAAAGGAATACTATGGCAACGAGAAATATTGTACAAATGGGTGACGAAGTTTTAAGAAAAAAATGTTTTGAAGTCACCGAAATAAACGATAAAATAATAACCCTTTTAGACGATATGAAGGAGACTTTAGAAAAGGCTCAAGGTGCAGGGCTTGCAGCCCCACAAGTTGGCGTTTTAAGAAGAGTTTTCGTGGTTAGCGTCGATGGGGAATATTACGAGTGTATAAACCCCGAAATAATTAAAACTTCGGGCAGTCAAATTGGCGAAGAAGGTTGCTTATCGGTAAAAGGTAAATACGGCACGGTAGAAAGACCTATGAAAGTGACCGTTAAAGCGCTCGATAGAAACGGAAAAGAATTTACCGTTAAAGCCGAAGGTTTTATGGCAAGAGCATTTTGCCACGAAAACGACCACTTAGATGGTATTTTATACGTAGATAAGGCAACTGATATAATCAAGGAAGAAGCATGAATATAATTTTTATGGGAACACCTGACTTTGCGGTAGCACCGCTTAAAGCCTTGGTGGAACAAAATTCGGATAAGATTTTAGCGGTAGTTTGTAATACCGATAGACCTGTCGGTAGAAAACAAATTTTAACCCCACCGCCTGTTAAAGAGTATGCCAAAACGTGTGGTATACCCGTTTTGCAGTACGATAAAATAAGAGTCGAAGGGGTAGAAGACCTTAAAAAATTAAACCCCGATCTTATTATTACGTGTGCGTTTGGGCAAATCTTATCAAAAGAAATTTTAGATATTCCAAAATACGGTGTATTTAATATTCACGCGTCTATTTTGCCTAAATATAGGGGCGCATCGCCAATTCATTATGCAATTTTAAATGGCGAAGATAAAACGGGTGTGACTATTATGAAAACCGACGAAGGTATAGATACGGGTGATATAATTTTATCCGAAGAACTCGAAATCGGTAAAGAAGAAACGTGTGGTGAACTTTTTGATAGGTTGTCGGTTTTAGGCTCAAATTTAATCATAAAAGCCTTAAATCAGTTAAAAAATGGCGAAATATCATACGTTAAACAAGATAATGATAAGGCAACCCTTACTAAGATTATTAAAAAAGAACACGCAAAAATCGATTTTAATTTAGATGCCGTATCCGTTGTAAATACGATAAGGGCTTTTAATCCTGCACCTATTGCATACACATTTTTAAATGGTCAACCTTTAAAAATTTATAAAGCGAAGGCATCTGATGGGAAGGGAAAGACAGGTGAAGTTATAGCAAATAAAGATGCCCTTGAAATCGCTTGTGGAACGGGTTCTGTTATTATTGAAACACTTCAAAAAGCAGGCGGAAAGCCCATGAACAGTAAAGACTTTTTAAGGGGTAATCAAATAGAATTAGGATACCTTTTTGAGAACGTATGATAAATTATTTTTACGATTGCTATCAAATTCTAAATAAAGTTTATAGCGATAAAACCTATCTAAAACAAGCGATTTCTTCTACTTTCATAGAAGAAAAGAATCGCGCTCTTACCGTTAAGACTTGCTATGGGGTTTTAGATAAGGATATAGAACTTTCATATAACATATCTTATTTTTGTGATAAGAATCCTAAACTTGCTATAAGAACTATACTTAAAATTGCCATGTATGCAATAAAGTACTTAAATAAGCATGATTATGCGGTTATTAAAAATGCGGTCGAACTAACTAAAAAGTTGGGAAAAGGCGGAACTTCGGGCTTTGTAAACGCGTTTTTAAGAAAGTTTGTTAGTGCTGAAATAGTTCTGCCAAAAGATGAGATAAAAAATCTTTCAGTAAAATATTCATACCCGGAATTTTTAGTTAAAGAACTAATTAAAGATTACGGCAATGAAAAGGCCCAAAGCATAATGGGTTCTTCTAATGCAAAAACTTGTCTATCTTTTTATAAAATTGATGGAGAAGAATACCTAAAGAGTTTAGGTAAAGAGTTTGAAAAAACACCTTACGATAACGTTTTTTTGTTAAACAATTTTGTTAGGAACGAAGACTACGATAGAGGTTTATATACCTATCAAGCATTGGGTTCAGTTGCTATTTGCGACGGTGTTAGCCCGTGCGAAAATTTGCTTGACTGTTGTTCAGCCCCTGGCGGAAAGAGTATAAGACTTTCTTATAAATGCAAAAACGTTTATTCGTGGGATATACATCAGCATAGAGTAGACCTTATTTTTGACTATAAAAATAGAATGAATAGGGAAAACGTTTTTCCAAAACTTAAAGATGCTAAGGTTTTTGACGAAAGTTTAATAGATAAATTTGACGCGGTTTTGGTCGATGCGCCATGTAGTGGAACGGGTGTTATAAACGATAATCCCGATATTAAACTAAATAGGGAACTTGGTAGCATAAAAGAACTAAATAAAGAACAATTATCAATTTTAAAAACTGTTTCAAAATACGTAAAAGTAGGCGGATATTTATATTATTCTACTTGTTCAATTTTGAATTGTGAAAATAAAGGGATAATAGACGCGTTTATGTCTGACATAAATGGTTTTGAAATAGTTAAAACAGATAGTAAAATCAAGGCGAAATTGATTGATGGTACTATTCAAACGCTTCCCGATGAAAACGGGTTAGGTTTTTATTTTGCAACCCTTAAGAGAGTGTTTTAATGAAAGAAAATTTACTTAAATACGACCTAAATAAAATTAAAGATTTGGTGCTAACTTTAAATGAAAAGTCTTTTAGAGCGGGGCAAATTTTTAACTCGCTAAACTTAGGACTTGATTTTTCCGAAATGACCGAATTATCAAAATCATTTAGGGAAAAACTTCAAGAAAATTTTGACGCTCAACCTGTAAAGATTATTAAGTCGCTAAAATCGGTAGACGGGACTGAAAAGTTTTTGTTTTTATTGCAAGACGGCAACGTGGTTGAAGGTGTTTTAATGAAGTATAAATACGGTTATACAATTTGCGTTTCTACGCAAGTTGGGTGTAGAATGGGTTGTGTATTTTGTGCTTCGGGGCTTAACGGACTCGTTAGAAATTTAACCGAAGAAGAAATTTATGGCGAAGTCGTTTGTGCTAATAGATATTTAGGCGGTGGACTTGGCGATAAACGTAAAATTATAAATATAGTTTTGATGGGCAGTGGAGAACCGCTTGACAACTACGATAACGTGGTTGGGTTCTTAAAAATGGTTTCTAGCCCCGATAGACTCAACGTTAGTGTTAGAAATATAAGTTTATCTACGTGTGGTTTAGTTCCTAAAATGCTTAAACTTGCCGAAGAAAATTTACCGCTTAATTTAACCGTTTCTTTGCACTCGCCTTTTGATGAAGAAAGACAAGAGATTATGCCCGTTGCTAAAAAGTACACCATCAAAGAAATTTTATCGGCTTGCGAAAACTATTTTAATAAAACGGGTAGAAGATATATATTTGAATACGTTTTAATTCACGGTAAAAACGATACTGAAAGGCACGCACAAGCACTAATCAACCTATTAAAAGGGAAAACTTGCCACGTAAACCTTATAAGACTTAACGAAATAAAAGAAAGAGACTTGCTTAGTGCAAGTGATAAAGAAGCGTATAGGTTTATGGGTGTACTTGAAAAGGGCGGACTTTCCGCAACAGTCAGAAGACGTATGGGCGTAGATATTGACGGGGCTTGTGGACAACTTCGTCAAAGATATATTGAGGAAAACTAAAATTTGGAGAAATATTATGATTAAAATTGCACCTTCCGTATTATCAGCGGACTTTTCAAAAATGGGTGAAGAAGTTAAAAATATAACTCGCGATGGCGCGGACGTTATTCACCTTGACGTTATGGACGGGGTTTTTGTTAAAAATATAACCTTTGGACCTAAATTAGTTAAAGACGTTAGAAAATTTTCTAACGCAATTTTTGATGCGCACTTGATGATTGTAAATCCTTGGAATTACATAGAAAAATTTGCCGAAGCCGGTGCGGATATTATTACCGTTCATGAAGAAGCGTGCAAAGAAAGACTTAAAGAAACTT
>CAJMCT010000095.1 GCA_905211955.1 uncultured Eubacteriales bacterium
TTTTGGGTTTTTTTATTTATTAAAATTTTTTTAAGGAGTGGTTTATTGTTATGAAAAAAATTCTCGTTTCTGACTTTACACTAAAAACGGCATATCAAAGCGAATTATCCCTAACTTTTAGGGAAAAACTTGCTTTAGCCGAAAAACTAGATTCAGTATTTGTCGATGCTATCGAACTACCTGCACTAGTAGACTGTAAAGAAAACGAAGTGATTTATAGAACGATAAGCCAATCTATAAAAAATGCTATCGTTAAAATTCCAGTTGGTGAATCGGCTGAAAGTTTAAATTTTGCTTACGAGTGCGTAAAGGGTGCAAAAAAAGTATCTTTACAAGTCGTTATGCCTGTTTCCACCACACAAATGGAATATATGCATCATATGAAAGCACCTGCAATGCAAGAAAAAATTGGTGAACTCGTTCGCCTTGCAAAAGAAAAAGAAGTTTGCGTAGAGTTTATCGCGGAAGATGCTTTTAGAGCGGATAAAGATTTTGTGGTTGCTTGCGCAAAAACCGCTTTTGAAAACGGCGCGTGTGCAATAACTTTATCAGACGATGCAGGCGACGCTTTAATAGAAGACTTTATTGAACTTGTTAAAGCGATAAAAGAAAACTGCGACTTAAAGGTATTCGTTAAACCTAACGACAAGTTAAACATGGCAACTGCAATTGCTATCGCTTGTATTAAAGCGGGAGCGGACGGTGTAAAAACGTCTTCTTTTGGCGAAAACCTTTCGGCAAACGTTTTGTCAAACGTTATGCGTGCTAAAAAGTTTAATTTAGATGCTGAAATATTCGTTGATGCTACCAAAGTAGAAACGGTACTTTCTTCGATTGATAAAATTACGAATAGTGCAAGTTCTGAAGAGACTGAAAGCGCTTTTTCCGGCACTTTAGACGACAAAATTAGCGTTAAAGGTTTAACCGCCATCGTAAAACAATTAGGATATGAACTTTCCGATGCCGATTTTGGCAAAGTTTACGACGAATTTAAAAAACTCGTTAGCAAAAAAGAAGCGATTGACGTTAAAGAACTTGAAGCAGTTATCGCAAGTACCGCTATGCAAGTTCCTTCTACTTATCACTTAGTAAATTACGTGGTAAATAGCGGAAACATTATTCCTGCAACCGCAAACGTCACTTTGGAAAAAGAAGGCGTAAAGTATACGGGTGTTTCTACGGGTGACGGTCCAATCGATGCGGCTTTTAACGCGATTGAACAAATTATCGGGCATCACTATGAATTAGACGATTTCCAAGTTCACGCGGCAACCAAGGGTAGGGGTGCGGTAGGCTCGTCTATTATAAGACTTCGTGCAGACGGAAAACTTTATCCCGGCAACGGTGCTTCAACCGATATTATCGGTGCGTGTATCCGTGCTTACGTAAACGCATTAAATAAGATTGTATACGAGGAAAACTAATATGAAGTTTTCATTTTCCAATAAAATTATAGATACGCCGAGTTTCGTGTCTTTACTAAATGTTGCCCGTGAATACGGCTTTGACGGTGTAGAGATTTGCGATGCGGAAAAAGAAAAGTCGGCACATACCGACAGTATCTTCCGCTCGGCAATGACGGTAGATGCAAAGAGAAAATTAGTTAATCGACATATGAATATATCGGTACTCAGTTGTCCGATAGATATAGAAGAAGGCATAGACCTTTCAATCTTAAACTCGCTTATCGATTATTCTGCGCTTGCAGGTGTTCCGGGTGTAGTAATTAGATTGAAGGAAGAAATTAAGGCTGATGCACTTAAAAACATGCTTGGTCCAGTATTAAAATACGCTGAAGAAAACGGCGTAAATATCCTTATGGAAACTTACGGGCCCTTGGCAAACACCGAAAAGGTTTTAGACGTTATTAACCTTTTTGGCACGGCAAACTTAAAAGTTTCATGGAATATTAGAGAAACATTCTTTAAAGCAAACGAAAGTGCGGATAAAACCATACAAACTTTGGGAGCATACATAGGATTCGTTCGTTTAGGCGACAAAAAAGACGGTAAAGACGTTCTTATTGGCGACGGCGAATTGCCCGTTAAAGATTTTATGAATGCATTAAGGTCGTTAAACTACGACGGATACGTTTCGGTTATGGATTCGGGGGATATTACTTCGGCGGATATACTTTTAACCCACTTTAAGAGTTATCTTTCTTCCAAGGTTTCGGAAGGTGAAGAAGAGGCTATTTATTATAACCGTGCAAAGACGGGTACGCACCCTTGGAAAAAGTACGACGTTTTAGACGTCACTTTTTCAGAAGTATTAGATAAAATGGTAGAATGCTATCCCGACCAATACGCGTTTAAGTATACAACCTTAGATTATACAAGAACGTATAAGGAATTCCGAGACGACGTTGATAGGGTAGCCGCAGCACTTATATCGCTTGGCGTAGAACCGGGGCATCACGTAGCAGTTTGGGCAACCAACATTCCCCAATGGTTTTTGGCGTTTTGGGCAAGTGTTAAAATCGGTGCGGTATTAGTCACCGTAAACACCGCTTATAAAATTCACGAAGCCGAATACCTTTTAAGGCAGTCTGATACGCACACCCTTATTATGATAGAAGACTGTAAAGATTCTAACTATAAGGAAATCATATCAGAACTTTGTCCCGAACTTAAAAATATTAAAGCAGGCGAGCCTTTATATTCTAAGACGTTGCCGTTTTTGAGAAACGTAATAACGGTAGGCTTCAATATGGACGGTTGCTTAGAGTGGAAAGACTTTATGAAACGCTCTGATCTCGTTCCAAAAGAAGAAGTTAGAAGAAGGGCTTCATGCGTTAAACCCGACGACGTATGTAATATGCAATACACTTCGGGGACTACGGGTTTTCCCAAGGGCGTAATGCTTACGCATAGAAACATCGTAAACAACGGTAAAATCATAGGTGATAGAATGGATATTTCTACTGCCGACCGTATGATGATACAAGTTCCAATGTTCCACTGCTTCGGCATGGTGCTTTCTATGACAAATATGATGACGCACGGCGGAACGATTTGTCCTATGCCGTACTTTTCGCCAAAGTCTTCACTCGCTTGTATAAACAACGAAAAGATAACTTGTTTTAACGGTGTTCCCACCATGTTTATAGCAATGTTTAACCACGCGGACTTTGCCAAGACCGACTTTTCGCATATAAGAACGGGTATTATGGCAGGGGCTAACTGTCCGCCAGACCTTATGCGTAGGGCGGCGGCCGAAATGAATATGAAAGAAATCATAAGCGTATACGGTCAAACAGAAGCGTCACCAGGTTGTACCATGGGCGAAGTAAACGAAGATATCGACCACCGTGTAGAAACGGTAGGTAGTGCTTTCCCAGGTGTAGAGTGTAAAATTATCGATCCCGAAACGGGCAAAGAACTTCCCGACGGAGAAAACGGCGAATTCGTTGCACGTGGATATAACATTATGAAGGGCTACTATAAAATGCCTAAAGCAACCGAACAAACTATCGATGCGGAAGGCTGGCTTCACAGCGGTGACATTTGTTGTAGAACACCCGACGGATACTACAAGGTTACGGGTAGACTTAAAGATATGATTATCCGTGGCGGTGAAAACCTTTACCCAAGAGAAATAGAAGAATTCTATTTGACACACGAAAAGGTAAGGGACGTTCAAGTAGTAGGTGTTCCCGACGAGAGATATGGCGAAGAAGCATGCGCTTACATAATTCTTAATAAGGGTATGGATAGCGACGAAGCCGAAATGAGAGAATACGGAAACTCTCACATGGCAAAACATAAAGTTCCAAGATATTTCTTCTTCGTTAAAGAATTCCCGATGAACGCGGCAGGTAAAATTCTCAAATATAAAATGAGAGAAGAAGCGACTGAAAAAATAAAAAATTCACAAAAATAAGAAAGGTGATTAAAATGGATATAAAGATTGAAAAAGCAAAAGTTTTAAAAGAAAAACCCGACTTTACCAAACTTGGTTTTGGCAAATACTTTACCGACCATATGTTTGTTATGGACTACTCGGATACTGAAGGTTGGCATGATGCAAGAATTGTTCCGTTCGGCTACATTTCTATTCACCCCGCATCGACCGTTCTTCATTACGGTACGGAAATCTTTGAAGGTATGAAGGCTTACAAAACGGCAGACGGATACCAAATGTTTAGACCCTTAGAAAACTTTAAGCGTCTTAACGATTCGGCTGAAAGAATTTGTCTTCCTGCAGTAGACCCCGAATTTGCATTAAAGGGACTTACCGAACTTATCAATATCGATTACGATTGGATACCCGATGCCGAAGGAACTTCGCTCTATATCCGTCCGTTCATGTTCGGAAACGATGAATCGCTCGGCGTTCACGCAGTTCACAATGCAACCTTCGTAATCATTTTATCGCCTGTTGGCAGTTATTATGCAGAAGGTCTTAACCCAGTTAAGATTATCATTGAAAATGAAGACGTAAGAGCAGTTCGTGGCGGTACCGGATACGCAAAATGCGGTGG
>CAJMCT010000096.1 GCA_905211955.1 uncultured Eubacteriales bacterium
ATTAGAACTTATAACTTTCCACAAGGAAGAGTCACCGACCATAGAATAGGTTTAACACTTCACTCAATAGAAAACTTTATGCTAGGCGATATCGACGATATGGTTGAAGCATTGAGAATTGCAGATAGAGAAAGTAGGCTCGCAAATGAGCAAGACGACGAATAATAGGCACTAAAGGAGATAATTATGATTTCTAAAAAAGTTAAAGAGATAGCACCGTCACTTACACTTGAAATAACCGCAAAAGCAAAGAAAATGAAGGCGGAAGGCATATCTATTATAGGTTTTGGAGCAGGCGAACCCGACTTCAATACCCCCGAATACATTAATAATGCGGCTAAAAAAGCCATTGATATCGGCTTTACAAAATATACACCCGCATCGGGAACAGCCGAACTTAAAAAGGCCATTTGTGATAAATTCTATCTCGATAACGGTTTAACTTATAAACCCGAACAAATAGTAATCTCATCGGGTGCAAAAAGTTCGTTGTATCACGCAATCTCGGCTCTCGTTGACGATGGTGACGAAGTTATTTTGCCTTCTCCGTACTGGCTAACTTATCCCGAACTTATTAAACTTGCAGGCGGAAAAGTAGTTTTAGTTAAAGCGGAAGGTCAAAACGGATACAAGGTGACTGCCGAACAAATTAAAAACGTTATAACGCCAAAAACCAAGTGTTTAATTTTGAATAGCCCCAATAACCCAACCGGTGCGGTTTATTCTAAACAAGAAATAGAAGAGATAGCAAAAGTAGTAGAAGAAGCAGGTATTTACGTTATATCTGATGAAATTTATGAAAAATTAGTTTACGGTGGAGAAATACATTATTCAATCGCGCAAGTAAACGATTATATGAAAGAACACACCGTTATAATTAACGGTATGAGCAAGACCTACGCAATGACGGGTTGGAGAATTGGATATCTTGCATGCCCCACGCAAATTGCAAAAGCGATTTCGAGTATGCAAAGCCACACTACAAGCAATGCTTGTTCAATCTCTCAATACGCATCAACCGTAGCACTTGCTGACGAAGAAGGAAAAGTATTTATCGAAAAAATGCAAAAGATTTTCGATGAAAGAAGACAGTTTATGGTAGAAAAACTTAAAGCCATAGACGGAATAGTTTGCATAGAGCCTAAGGGTGCTTTTTACGTGTTTGTAGACGTATCAGGGCTTTACGGCAAAAAGTATAACGGAGAAGAAATAAACGGCTCGCTTTCATTTGCTGATAAGGCACTTAAAGCAGGCGTGGCGCTTATTCCCGGAATTGCTTTCGGTGACGATAACTGTATTAGACTTTCTTATGCAATATCTAAAGAAGACATCAGTGAAGGCATCGATAGGCTTGAAAAATTCATAAAGGAGTTAATGTAAAAGATGAAAAAAGAAGTAATTTTGAACAATAAAACCAATCTTTTAGAAGAAAAGGTTTACGATTATAGATTACAAGAAGTAAGTGAACCCCAATTGTATAGGGAAATTTTTGATTACGAAAACGTTCCGAAAATAATTTTTAATAATCGATTCGTTCCCCAACATATGCCTGACGAAATTTGGATTACCGACACCACTTTCCGTGATGGACAACAATCAACTTCACCTTTCACGGTAGAACAAATTGTTGAACTCTTTAAGTTGATGTCAAGACTTGGTGGTAAAAAGGGTATTGTAAGACAATCAGAATTCTTTTTATACTCTGAAAAAGATAGACAAGCCGCTAGGGCATGTATGGAATTAGGACTTGAAGTCCCCGAAGTCACCAGTTGGATTAGAGCAAACAAAAAAGACTTTGCTTTGGTTAAAGAAATGGGTGTTAAAGAAACGGGCGTTTTGGTAAGTTGTTCTGACTATCATATTTTTAAGAAAATGGGACTTAACCGTTCACAAGCACTTGATAAATATCTCGGTATCGTAAAAGATGCACTTGCTGCAGGCGTAAAGCCCAGATGCCACTTTGAAGATATTACGAGAGCGGATTTTTACGGCTTCGTAGTTCCGTTTGCTTCCGAACTTATGAAACTTTCTAAAGAAAGTGGCATGCCCATTAAGATTAGGGCGTGCGATACTATGGGCTTTGGCGTAAACTTCGTTGGCGCAGCGCTTCCTAGAAGCGTTCCTGGTATTATCTATGGGCTTCGCCATTATGCTGAAGTTCCTAGCGAACTTATCGAATGGCACGGACACAACGACTTCTATAAGGTTGTCACCAACGCAACGTCAGCATGGCTTTACGGCTGTTCAGCAGTAAACTGCTCACTTTTAGGTATTGGCGAAAGAACCGGAAACTGTCCGTTAGAAGCAATGGCTATCGAATATGCTTCGCTTAAAGGTACTGATGACGGCATGGATTATACCGCAATTACCGATATCGCTAACTACTTTGAAAGAGAAATTGGCTACGTTATTCCTTCGAGAACTCCGTTTGTTGGTAGAAGTTTTAACTCTACAAGAGCAGGTATCCACGCTGACGGTATGCTTAAAGACGAAGAAATTTATAATATTTTCGACACTAAAAAATTGCTTAACCGCCCCATGCACGTTTCAATCAACAATACTAGCGGTTTAGCAGGTGTTGCATATTGGATTAACGAATACTATGAACTTCCTGATGGTCATAAAATAGACAAGGCTCACCCAATCGTAGTAAAGATTAAAGAAATGATTGATAAAGAATACGAAGATGGTAGATGCAGTGTTATGGGCGACGACGAACTTGACACTATGGTTAGATTGTGCGATAAGGAATTCCACAAAAAATTATTGCTTTATGCTGAATAATTTTAAAAAACCTATTGTAATTTTGCTTAAAGTATTATAAAATATAAACAAGCAAGAACTAGGAGGAAAATTTTTGCATGAAAATATTTTATGGACCTAAAGGAACTGGCAAAACAAAAGCAATTATCGATTGTGCCAACGCTACGCTTGAAACGGCGAAAGGGCACGTTGTATTTATTACTGACACAAACAGATATACTTACGATCTAAAATTCCAAATTAGATTTTTAGACGTCACGCAATTTGCTATTCAAGGTATGGATGGCTTCCGTGGTTTTATTAAAGGCATAGTTGCTGCAAGTGGTGATAACGAATACATTTACATAGATGGTATCGCAAGAATTACGGGCAAACCCCTTTGTGAACTTGAAAACGTATTTACCGCTATGGAAAAACTTGAAAAAGATTTTGGTGTTAAATTCGTTCTTACGTGCAGTGCTGCTAAAGAAGATTTACCCGAATTTGTATTAAAGTATATTGATTAGTTGATTTTTTAGCACGAAATAGTGTAAAATAAAAGTCGGAAGTATTTCCGACTTTTATTGGTTATTGGAGTATTATGAAATTCTTAAGTACGAGAGGTAAATCAGTAGCACCAAACGCAGCATACGCAATATCACACGGCTTAGCCGAAGACGGTGGGCTTTACGTTCCCGAAATTTTTCCTTGCGTTAAAGAAGACCTTAACAAAATGCTCGAGATGAGTTATTCGGAAAGGGCTTGCTTTTTGCTTTCTAAATATTTAGAAGAATACGATTATCAAGATCTATTAAAGGCTTGCGAATCGGCATATTCTAAGTTTGACGATGAAAGTGTCGTTCCCGTTGTAAAACTTGACGACAACCTATTTATCATGGAACTTTTCCATGGTCCAACGCTCGCTTTTAAGGACGTTGCGTTAATGCTTTTACCGTATCTTTTAAGAAAAGGTTGCGACATATCGGGAATTAAAGAAGAAGTTTTAATCTTAGTTGCAACTAGTGGTGATACGGGTAAGGCTGCATTAGAAGGCTTTAAGGACCAAGACGGCACAAAGATTATGGTTTTTTACCCAAGCGAAGGTGTTAGCGATATGCAAAAAGCGCAAATGACTACACAAGAAGGTAAAAACGTTAACGTGGTCGGTGTTTTAGGAAACTTTGACGATTGCCAAACTGCAGTTAAAAAGATTTTCTCGTCTAAAACGGTTGCCGAAGACCTTAAAGGTCAAGGCGTAGTCTTATCTAGTGCAAACTCTATCAACTTTGGAAGACTTGCTCCGCAAATAACCTATTATTTTTCAACCTATTTAGATATGGTAGATTGCGCAGAAATTAAAATGGGAGACGAAGTTGACTTTGTCGTGCCTACAGGAAACTTTGGCGATATTTTAGCAGGGTATTATGCTAAAAAAATGGGTTTACCTATAAATAGGCTCGTTTGTGCATCAAATTCTAATAACGTTTTAACTGAATTCTTTACTAACGGCGATTACGATGCTAATAGAGAATTCTTTAAGACCATGTCGCCTTCAATGGATATTTTGATTTCAAGCAACTTGGAACGTTTAATCTTTGAAGTTAGTGATAGAGATGCCGAATTGACGGCTACTCGTATGGAAGAACTTAAAAAATCGGGTAAATACTCTGTAAGCGAAAGCGAACTTTCTATGATTAAAAAAGATTTCTAT
>CAJMCT010000097.1 GCA_905211955.1 uncultured Eubacteriales bacterium
AAATAGGGGACAAAAATAAAAGTTTGATAACGACTATGTTTTTATTTCCCTTTTTCCCTGACGATATGCTATGTTTTGTTTCGGGTGTATCGGGTATAAAGACAAAGTATTTTATGGGCATGACATTTGGTGCGAGAGCATTATCGATTTTTACGTCGTGCTTTTCTATAAATAACAGTTTGATCCCCTATAACACTTGGTGGGGGATTTTGATATGGGGAACACTTATTATAAGTGTGTTTATAACACTTATTAGGTATAATAAAAGACTTTCAAAATCTTCTAAATTAAATAAGTAAAACATTAATAAATAACTAATAAAATCAAGTAAATTATGTCACACATAATCATTAAAAAACCATGAAAAATAAAGTAATTATTATTGGTGGTGGGGCTTCTGGGTTATTTGCTACGATATCGGCATTAAATAGCGGAAAAGAAGTTTTACTATTAGAAAAAAATGAAAAACTAGGGAAGAAGATTTACATAACTGGTAAGGGGCGATGCAATCTTACTAATGACGTAGACGTTTTTGAATTTATAAATAACGTTTGTGTAAATCCCAAATTTCTTTTTAGCGCCCTTAATTCTTTATCTCCCGAAAAGACCAAAGAGTTTTTTGAAGAAAACGGCTTAAAATTAAAGGTTGAAAGAGGAAAACGTGTTTTTCCTGAAAGCGATAAGGCAAGCGACGTCACTAAAACCTTAGAAAACTACTGCAAAAGAAATGGAGCAACGATAAAACTTAATACAAACGTAGAAAAAATTGTTGTTGAAGACGGTGTCATTTGCGGTGTTATAGCAAACAGTGAATTTGTATCGGGAAATTCGGTTATTATTTGTACTGGTGGTGTTTCTTATCCGCTAACTGGTAGCACGGGTGACGGCTATAAATTTGCAACTGATCTCGGGCATAATTTAGTTTATCCAAAGCCTGCGCTTGTAGGACTTGAAATTAAGGAAGATTTTTATAAAGAAGTTCAAGGTTTATCGCTTAAAAACGTCACTTTATCATGCTATTTGTCGGACAAAAAGATTTATTCAGAACTTGGGGAAATGCTTTTTACCCACTATGGAGTATCAGGACCGATTGTTTTAACACTATCAAGTTTGATAAATAAGAAAAATCTTTCGGATATAGTGCTTAATTTAGACTTAAAACCTGCGCTTTCTGATGAAATGCTTGAAAATAGGCTAATTAGAGAGTTTGAAACTTTTAACCTTAAAGAACTAAACTCGGCACTTTACACGTTGATGCCAAAAAGTTTGGTGCCGGTTATTCTTAAAAATGCTTCGGTGAACGGCAAAAAGAATTGTTCTACAGTGACGATAGAAGAAAGAAAAAGGCTAATTACCTCAATTAAAAGGTTAAAATTTCACGTAAAAAAGTTAAGACCAATCGATGAAGCGATAATTACTTCTGGCGGAGTAAACGTTAAAGACGTTAACCCTAAAACAATGGAAAGTAAACTAGTAAAAGGATTATTCTTTGCGGGGGAAGTATTAGACGTTGATGCTTTTACGGGTGGTTTTAATCTTCAAATTGCATTTTCAACTGGATATTTAGCGGGGAAAAACGCTTAAAATAACAATTTACTTAGGAGAATTTTATGGATAGAAAATTTTGTATTGCATTGGACGGTCCTTCGGGAAGCGGAAAAAGTACTTTGGCAAAGTTTATTTCTAATAAACTTAACGTCTTATATTTAGACACGGGCGCAATGTATAGAGCATGCGCGGTTAAGGCGATAAAACTTGGTATCGACACCTTTGACGAAAAGGGCGTTGAGACTTTTATTAACGATATTGACCTTAAAATCAAGTATATAGATGGCGCTCAAAGAACTTATTTAGATGGCGAAGACGTTTCCGAAAAGATTAGAGAACCACACGTTTCTATGGCGGCTTCTAATATATCAAGTCTTAAATGTGTTAGGCTTAAAATGGTTGATATGCAAAGGAAAATTGCAGGGGATATGTCTTGCGTTTTAGACGGTAGAGATATAGGTTCTTACGTTCTTCCTAACGCGGACTTTAAGTTTTATATTACGGCAAGCGTAGAAGTTCGCGCTAAAAGAAGATTTTTAGAACTTGCCGAAAAAGGTCATGCGGTTGACTTTGAAGAACTTAAAAAAGAGATTGAACAACGTGACTTTAACGATAAAAATAGAGATTTTGCACCGCTTAGACAAGCGGACGACGCTATTTTAATTGATACTTCTGATATGTCGATTGATGAAGTTATTGATAAGGTTTTAAGTTTTATTAAATAGTTTTAGGTAGTTTATGAATAAGTTTCAAAGATTTATTGTTTCGTGTTTTAACGTTTTATATCCATGCAAAGTTCACGGCAGGGAAAATATCCCGGAAGGCGGGGTTATACTTGCCTGCAACCACTTTAGAGCAATAGACTGTGGTTTTGTTGCCGACGTTTGCTATAAAGATACCTTCTTTTTGGCAAAGAAAGAACTTTTTAAGAATAAACTTCTTGCTGGACTTATTAAATGGTTTGGGGGAATTCCAGTAGACAGGGAAAAACCCGACCTAAAGATGCTTATGTCTACTTTAAAACTTTTAAAAGACGGGAAACGCCTTGTAATATTCCCTGAAGGCACGAGAAACAAGTCTGGCACGAACGAATTGCAAGAATTGAAAGACGGAACTGCATTTTTTGCGGTAAAAGCAAAGTGTCCGATCGTTCCGATGATGATATCAAGAAAGGCTAAAATTTTTAGAAAAACACATATAATCGTTGGAAAACCTTTTGATTTTTCCGAATATTACGGTAAAAAATTAACCGCTGAAGATGAAAAGGCGATGAACGATAGACTAAGAGAAAAAATGATTTTCGAACAAAATCACTTAAACGAAATTTTAACTAAGAAAAAGAATAAAAAGAGTAAAAATAAGTAAGTATGCTTGTAGTAAAAGGTCGAAACAGTGGTTTTTGTTTCGGGGTAAAAAGGGCGATCGATTCGGCACTTAAATTAAAGGGTGAAAAAGAAATTTACGTTCTTGGCGAGATAATTCATAATGAATCGGTTATAGAAAAATTAAAAGAAAGTGGTATTAAAACGATAAACTCTTTAGATGAAGTTGGGTTTAACATAGGGGATACCTTGCTTGTTAGAACGCACGGCGAACCCGAATCCACTTTTATAAGAGCAAGAGAACTCGGCGTTAACGTTGTTGATTGTACATGCCCGTTTGTAAAAGAAATTCAAAATATAGTAAATAAACACTATAATGACGGCTACAAAATCGTTATAATTGGCAACGAAAATCACCCCGAAGTGATAGGTATTAACGGGTGGTGCAATGGTGAAGCATTAATAACGGAAAAACTTGAAGATCTGAATGCTTTAACCGAAAATAAAATATGCATAGTGGTGCAAACGACCTATTCCGAGAAAAAATTTGATTTTTTAATTAAAAATTTTACCTATGAAGGCTCAAAAACAGTTGATATTTTCAAAACAATTTGTTATACTACAACAAAGCGACAAAAAGAAGCTGAAATTTTGTCTAAAGAATGTGACGCGGTTTTGGTTTTAGGTGGAGCAAACAGTAATAATACTAATAAACTGTTTGATATTTGTTGCGAAAACTGTAAAAACGTTTTTAGAATTGTTAATCCACCGGAATTTGATTACGAAAAAATAAAAAATTTTAATAAAGTTGGAATTGTATTCGGGGCATCAACGCCAATCGAACAATTTCGGGAGGTAATCTCGTTTATGGAGAAAATTACAGAAGAAATCATCACTTCAGAAACTAATGAAGTTGTTGAAATCGCACAAGAAGAAGCAGTTGTTGAAACCACCAAGAAAGTTAAGTCTGAAATGGAAGCGGCTTTTGACAACATTAAACCCAACAAAGACTTTAGAGTCGGCAGTATTGTTGGCGCAACCATTTCCTCGGTTAAGGAAACGGGTTTAACTATTTCGCTTAAGAATACAAAGAAAGACTTTGAAATTTCTAAAGATGAATTGTTAAACGACAATTTAGACGATTATAAGATCGGTGCTGATATCCGTGTTATGGTTGTAGGTAAAAACCCTGTAAAATTCTCGGAAAAAGCAATGCAAAAAGTTCTTGCTGAAGAAAACGAAATCAAAGAAATCGCTGACGGCAAAATTTTTGAAGTAGTTATTGATGCTACTAATAAAGGCGGACTTATTGGTAAATACGGCAGTTATCAAGTATTTATTCCTTCTTCGCAAATCAAATTAGGTTTTGTTAAAGATCTTGAAAAATACGTTGGCAAAACTATGCGCTTAAAAGCTGAAAAGGTTGAAAATAGAGGCGCAAGAAGACAAATCGTTGGCTCTCAAAGAGTAATCTTACTTGCTGAAAAAGAAGAAAGA
>CAJMCT010000098.1 GCA_905211955.1 uncultured Eubacteriales bacterium
ATCGGATAACGTTCCTTTGCAAAGAAACGGCGACGACGTGACTACGCAGTTCTATATGAAAGAAGTTGAGCAGTTAGGTATGCTCAAAATGGACTTCTTGGGTTTAAGAACGCTTACCGATATAGCAAAGGCAAAACAGTATATCAAAGAAGACTTTGGCATTGAACTCGACTTCCACAAATTAGGGTACGAAGACGAAAACGTTTATAAACTCATAGGCGAGGGCGAAACGGACGCGGTATTCCAACTTGAAAGTCCGGGTATGAAAAGGTTTATGCGTGATTTAAAGCCTTCAACCTTTGAAGATATTATCGCAGGTATATCAATGTATAGACCGGGACCTATGGATTCTATTCCTACGTACGTAGACTATAAGCATAACCCTTCGCATATAAGATATAAGCACCCACTTTTAGAGCCGATATTAAAGGCTACTTACGGCGTACTTATTTACCAAGAACAAGTTATGCAAATTTGCCAAAAAGTAGGCGGATTTTCACTCGGGCAATCGGACATAGTTCGTAGGGCAATGGGTAAAAAGAACGTAGACGAAATGGCAAGGCAAAAAAAGATATTTATTGAAGGTGGCGTAAGCGAAAAGGGAGATCCTATTTGCGGTGCAGTCGCAAACGGTGTTCCCGTAGAAATCGCTACCGAAGTGTTTGATGAAATGGCAGGCTTTGCAAAGTATGCGTTTAACAAGTCACACGCAGCGGCATACGCGGTACTAGCATATCAAACGGCATACCTTAAAAGGTATTACGAAGTGGAATTTTTCACTTCAATCTTAAATAACCGTATCGATAAGATAGAAGAATTATCTAAGTACTTAACCTACTTAAAGAGCAAAAACATATCGGTATTACCGCCCGATATCAATAAGAGTAAGGCATACTTTTCTTGTGAAAACGGTGGAGTACGTTTTGGATTAGTAGGTCTTAAAAACGTAGGTCTTGCGGTTATCAACGAAATAATTAAAGAACGTGAAGAGAACGGTGAGTTTAAGTCGTTTGAAGACTTTATCAATCGTTCAATTAGCACGGGCATAAACAAAAGACTAGTTGAAAGTTTGATTTTATCGGGCAGTTTCGACTGCTTTGGTATAACCCGTAGAGCGCTAAGAGAAGTTTATGCCGATTATATGGATAGAATAGCGGCGGCGGAAAAGAAGAAAAACGAAGTTCAAATCAGTTTCTTCGGCACGGTTTTAGACGAAGATGAAGGCTTAAAGTTAGAGTATCCAAACTTGTCGGAATACTCTTCTAAAGAAAAACTTATTCTCGAAAAGACTGTTCTAGGCATATATCTATCGGGACACCCTTTAAGCGATTACAGTGAATACTTTAAGAAATTCTCGTTCAATACGGACGCGCTATCATATTACGAAGAAGACGAAGACGGAAACAAGACGTATACCGAAGTTAAAGACGGCGACCACGTAGTTATGGGCGGAATAATAAGCGACTTTAAGCGCCTTGCAACAAAGTCTGGAAGCACTATGGGATATCTAAACTTTGAAGACGTTTACGGCATGATAGAAGTCGTGGTATTCCCCAAAATTTTCGATAAAGCAAGGGCAATTCTAAACCCCGAAGAAATAGTGGTGGTATCAGGTAGAATTCAGTTTAAGGACGGAATACCGCAAATCATAGCGGACGATATTAAAAAACTTGACGTCACCGAGCAGGAAAAAGAAATAGAAGACCAAGAGTTTTTGGGCGTAATCGTACCCGATGCAAGTAGAGTTGAAGAAGTAAGGGATATTCTAGAATCATACCCGGGTAAAATTCCCGTAATACTTGCAATGGACGGCAAAAAATACAGTTCGGGTATGAGTATTAGAAAGTGCGAAGGCTTAAGGAACGAACTTGAAAGCATAGTTGGTAAAAACGGCTTGGTATATTTTAGAAAAAAATAAGTAAAAGCATTAAAAAATGGTGGAAATTTTATCGCATATATGATAAAATAAAATGGTTGATGGTTTAAGGAGATTACAATGAAAAGGATAGCGGTATTAACCAGTGACGCACCGGGCATGAACGCTTGTATAAGAGCGGTTGTTCGTTCGGCACTACACAACAATATAGACATCTACGGTGTAGAAAGGGGATATGCAGGGCTTATCAAGGGTGAAATCACAAGACTTGGTACGAGATCGGTATCCGACATGATCCATAAAGGTGGCACTTTCTTAAAGACCGCAAGATGTACTGAGTTTAAGGACGTTGAAGTTCAACGCCTAGCCGTTGACGCGCTTTCGGCTTTCGGCATAGAAGGCTTAGTCGTAATCGGTGGCGATGGAACTATTCGCGGTGCAAAAGATTTAAGCGACAACTTTGGAATTAAGGTTATGGCTATTCCTTGTACGATAGATAACGACTTAGCATATACCGATTTTACAGTTGGTTTTGATACTGCAGTAAACACTGTTTTATGGGCTATCAACAATTTAAGAGATACAATGCACTCTCACGATAGAGTAAGTTTATTAGAAGTTATGGGGCGTCACTGTGGGGATATTGCTTTATATGCAGGTGTTGCGGGCGGTGCAGAATACGTTTTAGTGCCAGAAATTCCTTACAATTTAGACGAAATTGCTTCTAAGATTAAAAAGAGTTATTTAAGGGGTAAAACTTCTAATATGATAGTTTTAGCCGAAGGTGCTGGCAATCGTGATGAGATTGCAAAATATATCCAAGAAAAGAGCGGTATGAACGTAAAGGTAAACAACTTTGGTTATATCCAACGTGGTGGTTCGCCAAATAGTCAAGACAGAATTTTGGCGGCAAGGTTTGGTTATAAAGCAGTTGAACTTTTATCTCAAGATGCGGAAAGTTGTGCAATAGGTATTAAAAACAACAAGATTATAACAGTACCGTTTGAAGAAGTGCAAAAAGCAAAACGTGATTTTGATAACGAATTATACAACATCGCACACGTTTTGAGTTTATAATTTAGAAAAAATAATTTACACGATATAAAAAGGAGAAAAACAATGAAAGGTTTAACAGGTGCATTGATGTTCGCACAATCAGGCGGACCCACTTCGGTTATTAACGCAAGCGCAGCAGGCGTATTTATCGAAGGCTTAAAGTCCAAACAAATCACCGCAGTTTACGGCGCTGCACACGGTATTAGAGGTATTTTAGAAGAAGAATTCTACGATATTTCTAAAGAAGATAAGAAAGAACTTTTACTTCTTAAAAACACTCCGTCGTCAGCATTGGGTTCAGTAAGATATAAACTTAAAGACGCAAGCGTAGACGATACCGATTATAAAAGACTTTTAGAAGTGTTCAAAAAGTACAACGTACGTTATTTCTTCTATAATGGCGGAAACGACAGTATGGATACTTGCAACAAGATTAGTAAATACATGCAAAAGTCAGGCTACGATATGAACGTTATCGGCGTTCCCAAGACCATTGATAACGACTTATACGGAACCGACCACTGCCCCGGTTTTGCAAGTGCTGCAAAATATATTTCAACTTCTATTATGGAAATCAACCTAGACGCTAAGGTTTACGATACTCCCATGGTATGCGTTATCGAAGCAATGGGTAGAAACGCAGGTTGGCTTACCGCTTCTGCAGCGCTCGCTAACTACAAGGGCTTAGGCGCAGACCTTATTTATCTTCCCGAAATCGACTTTGACGTTGATAAATTCGTAGAAGACGTTAAAGAAGTATGTGCTAAAAACAACAATAAGTGTATCGCAGTAGTATCAGAAGGTATTCACGATAAGAACGGCACACTTATTTGCGAAGCATTAGGCGAAGCTGGTGCAAGAGATAGTTTTGGCCACGCACAACTTGGTGGTGTTGCCGCTCAACTCGCAAGCTTAATCAAAGCAAAAACCGGTTATAAGACGAGAGGTATTGAACTTTCACTTATGCAAAGATGCGCAAGCCACTGTGCTTCTAAGACCGACGTTGAAGAAACGTTTGGCGCAGGTAGAGCAGCAGTTAAGGCAGCAGTAAACGGCGAAACCGACAAAATGGTTTGCTACGAAAGAAAGGCAGGGGATAAGTATCAATGCGAATATAAACTTTTACCCTTAGAACTTGCTGCAAACACCGAAAGAACCGTTCCGCTAGAATGGATTACCAACAACGGCACAGGCATTTCAGAAGAATTCGTTAAATACGCTCTTCCCCTTATCCAAGGCGAAGTAGATATGAAAAAAGAAGACGGACTTCCTAGATTTGCACGCCTTAAAAAAATTAAGGTTGAAAAGAAATAATTAAAATCTTAAAACTAAAAAAGGTTAGTAAATTACTAACCTTTTTTCTTTTTTATAAGGTCAAAAATTTGATAAATTAATATAAAAAAACAGGATACTCTCCTGTTTTTATTTGTCTT
>CAJMCT010000099.1 GCA_905211955.1 uncultured Eubacteriales bacterium
AAAGGTTTGTTTTTTTATGCCCAAAGTTTTCGGCTAAAGAATAAGACGTGCCGTCCGTACCAAACTGTTTGCCTGCGCTTCCACCACATGCAAGAACTACTTTTTTTGCTAAAACCTTTTGGGTGTCCGCTATAACTTCAAAGCCGTTTTTTGACTTATTTATCTTTTTAACGTAAAAGTCGGTTATAACGTTTACGCCGTTTTTTAAAAGTATTTCTCTTAAAATATCTAAAACCGCCGATGCTTGACGAGATAGTGGATATTTTCTTCCCTTTTCGTCCGTATAAAAGGGGATTCCTAGTTTTCTAAAATACCCTTCTATATCAATTTCACGAGCGGTTTCTATAAACTTTTTTATAAACTCTTTATCGCCGTGGTAATATTCTTCGCCAAAGTTTTCGTTTGATAAGTTGCCCGTGCCGTTGCCCGTTGCAATTAGTTTTTTACCCACCCTATCAGTGCGCTCTAATATGACGATATCCTTGCCGTTTAACGCATTTTTTCCGCGCAAAAGTTCGACTGCGCAAAGTAATCCCGATGCACCGCCGCCTATTATTGCTACGCTAAACGTCTTTTCCAAAATATTACCATTCCTTTCCGGTTATTATTTTATAAAGTTCTTTGGTGTCTTTTGCAAACAATTTTGCACCGACTTTTTCTAAGTCTTCTCTTTCTCTATATCCCCAAAGAACTGCTATTCCTTTAATGCCTGCGTTTAAGGAAGTCAATACGTCCGTTTCTCCGTCACCTACAAAACAAACGTTTTCCTTATCTACTTCAAGATAATTAATGAGGTTTTCAGTTGCCGTTTTATCAGGCTTACACTTAACCCCAAAAGATGCACCTACAATCTTTTCAAAATTGAATTTATAAAGATGCTCTTTTTTTACGGTATCTGTCGTTTCTTGTGGTTTGTTGGTCATAATAGCAAGTTTATAACCTTCATTTTCTAACCTTAGCAAAAGTTCTTCTATACCGTCGAATAGCCTTGTTTTAGGGCTTGTGCTTTCCGTGTAAATCTTATTGTAAAAGGCAAGCCTTTCGTCAAGTTCAGTATCCGTAATATCTCTACCGATGCAATCGTATACGAGTTTTCTTGCGCCCGAGCCAACTAGTTTAGCAACTTGCTTTTCGGATAGCGTTTTATAACCGAACTTAGTAAGCATTATATTTATGTTGTCGGTAATGTCAGGAACGGTGTGAAGTAGCGTTCCGTCCAAGTCGAAAATAACCGCTTTGTTCATTACATTTGCTCCACTGTTTCTATACCAAGTAAGGTAAGCGCGTTTGTAAGCGTGATTTTTACCGCTTTAGTGATTGCAAGCCTAAAGTTTTTGGTGTTTTCATCTTCCACACCGATTTTACAGTTCATATAGAACTTGTTAAAAGCGGTTGAAAGTTCTAAGGCGTATCTAGTCACCAAAGACGGTTCGTATTTTTCGCCCGCACTCTTTACCACGTCACCAAACTTGCCGAGTACGGAAATTACGCCGTATTCGTCCGCGTTCATATCTTCTATTTTGTAATATCCGCCCAAACCATTTTTAGCAATAACGCTATTGCATCTTGCTACCGTGTATTGAACGTAAGGACACGTTTCGCCTTCAAACGAAAGCACCCTATCATAACTAAACACAATATCTTTAATCTTGTTGTTGCAAAGCGCACCGAAAATTACCGCGCCCGTACCTACCGCTCTTGCGATTTTTTCTTTGTCTTTTAGGGTGGGGTTCTTTTCTTCTATTACGCTATAAGCCTTTTCTATGGTCTTATTGATGACGTCTTCAAGCAATACAACGTTTCCTGCACGAGTGCTCATTGAACCGCTTTCCAAAGACACCATACCGTAGGCTACGTGGACCATATCTTTAGCCCAGTCTTTGCCCATAAGTTCTAACACCTTAAAGAACTGATTGAAGTGTAGGTTTTGTTGATAAGCAACTACGTACAAACATTTATCAAAGTCGTAGGTATTCTTTCTATAAACCGCCGCCGCTAAGTCACGCGTTGCGTAAAGCGTAGAGCCGTCCGATTTTAAGATTAAGCAAGGTGCCATACCGTATTCTTCTAAGTCTACGATAGAAGCGCCTTCCGAACTTTTAAGCAAGCCTTTTTCTTTAAGTTCGTCAACCACCGGTTGCATTTTATCGTTATAGAAACTTTCGCCTGCGTAAGAGTCGAAAGAAACGTTTAAAAGTTTATAGATTTTGTCAACTTCTTCTAAGGTGATTTGTTTAAACAAATTGAAAAGTTCGTTGCTTTCCTTATCCCCATCTTCGATAAGTTTAAAATAGTGCCTTGCTTCGTCTTCTAGTTCAGGGTGAAGTTTTGCTTCTTCGTGGAACTTTACGTAGATAGAAGTTAGTTCTTTTAATCTTCCTTCTATAACCTTTTCTTTGCTACTCCACTTTTTATACGCAACGATAAGTTTACCAAACTGCGTTCCATAATCGCCAAGGTGATTGATACCAACGACCTTATAACCTAAAAAGCGGTAAATCTTGCAAAGAGCACTGCCTATTACAGTCGTGCTTAAATGCCCTATATGGAAGGGCTTTGCAATGTTTATAGACGAATAGTCTATGCAAATGGTTTTGTTGTTTCCCAAGTCGCTAGAACCAAACTTTTCGCCTTTACTTTCTATCTCGGATAAAAGCGCGGTTGCAAGCCCACGTCTATTTACCTTAAAGGTAAGGTAGCCGTTAAGAGCCACACAACTTTCTATAACTTCGTCTACCACAAAGTCGTTTGCGAGATTTTGCGCAATCGCTATCGGGGACTGGCGAAGAATTTTGGAAAGTTTAAAACAAGGAAGCGCATAATCCCCCATATCAGTGTTTGGGGGTATTTCTATAAAGCCATAAATATCCTTTTTGATTTCTTCTGGAACGTTAAGTTTTTCCGCTACGTATTTTTTGTAATCCATAATTTCTCCTAAATTTAAATTATCATATCATATTTTTTAGTTAAAAAGCAAGATAAAAAACTTGTAAAATTCATTTATTTGGTTTATAATCTATTAGACTTTAACTTTAAGGAAGAATTTTTATGAAATTAGGTGTTGTAGGTTTGCCAAACGTTGGTAAATCAACTTTATTTAACGCAATCACTCACGCAGGGGCTGAATGCGCAAATTACCCCTTTTGCACTATCGAACCAAACGTCGGTATCGTTGCAGTTCCCGACAGTCGTTTAGAAGTTTTAGGGAAAATGTATAACACTAAAAAAATTACCCCCGCTGTCGTTGAATTCGTCGACATTGCAGGACTTGTTAAGGGCGCTAGCAAGGGCGAAGGTCTTGGCAATAAGTTCTTAGCAAATATTCGCGAAACGGATGCTATCGTTCACGTAGTTAGATGTTTTGAAGACGAAAACGTCACCCACGTTGAAAATTCCGTCGACCCACTTCGCGATATCGAAACGATTAACCTAGAACTTATTTTTGCCGATATGGATTCGGTCAAAAAGCGCCTTGATAAATCGCTTAACATGATGAAAACGGGCGATAAAAAGTATAAGATTGAAGCGGAGTTTTTACAAAGACTTTACGACCACTTAGAAAAAGGGCTTTCGGCAAGAACGTTAGATTGTACGGACGAAGAAAAAGAGTTGCTTAAAGATTTATTCTTAATCACTTCTAAACCCGTTATCTACACCGCAAACATTAGCGAAAAAGATATGGGAAAGGACGAAAACGAACTTCCCTTAGTTAAAAAAGTGATTGATTTTGCAAACAGCGAAAATTCAGAGCACTTAACCATTTGCGCTAAAACTGAAGAAGAATTATCTTCCCTACCCGAAGACGAGCAACAAATGTTTTTAGAAGAATTAGGACTATCTGAAAGCGGTCTTGATAGATTAGTTAAAACTTCTTACAGACTCTTAGGGCTTATCAGTTATTTAACCGCTGGCGAAAAAGAAGTTAGGGCTTGGACGATTGAACTAGGCACCAAAGCACCCCAAGCGGCAGGTAAAATTCACAGCGACTTTGAAAAAGGCTTTATCCGTGCCGAAATCGTCGACTACGATATTTTGGTTTCTTTAGGCGGGTTTAACCAAGCAAAAGAACACGGAAAAGTTCGCTCCGAAGGTAAAGATTATATCTTGAAAGACGGCGACGTAGTATTGTTTAGATTTAACGTGTAAATAAAAAATAAAAGGCTTGTTTCTCAAGCCTTTTTTATTCTTCATTTAAGGTTAAAAAATTGAT
>CAJMCT010000100.1 GCA_905211955.1 uncultured Eubacteriales bacterium
ATTAATTTGGCTTGTCCGATAGCAGAATATAACTGGCGGGCAGAGACGGAATCGAGCTTTCGGTTAGTTTTGATTTCACTTCTTCCCGAAGCAACAGCTCCTGAAGAAATTAATACTATTTCTATTCCCTGCCTGTGAAGTTCCGCCATTTGGTCTACTAATGCAGACATACGGGTAACATCCAGTGTACCGTCTTTCCGGGTTAACACATTACTGCCAATCTTAACTGCTATACGTTTATATTGATACATACTTATTTATTTCCTTTATCACGAATTTCCACCCTGCGGATTTTACCGCTAATAGTCTTAGGTAATTCCTCTACAAATTCCACGATGCGAGGATATTTATAAGGTGCGGTATGGTCTTTAACGTATTTTTGAATTTCTTTCTTTAATTCTTCGGAAGGTTCTGTACCCTTAGTTAAAACTATACTTGCTTTAACTACTTGACCACGAACTTCGTCAGGCTCAGCGGATACACCGCATTCTAATACGTAAGGTAATTCCATGATAACCGATTCGATTTCAAACGGTCCTATGCGATACCCCGAAGACTTAATAACGTCGTCTACACGGCCAACGTACCAATAGTATCCGTCTTCATCTCGCCAAGCGGTATCGCCCGTGTGATACAAGCCGTCGTGCCAAACTTCTTTAGTGCGTTCTTCGTCCATATAGTAGCCCGTAAACAAGCCACAAGGCGCGCCGTCCGCTACGTTTACAACGATTTCGCCTACTTCACCGACAGGAACGGTTTTGCCGTTCTCGTCCACGATTTTAACGTCGTAGATAGGCGCAGGTTTACCCATAGAGCCAACCTTGTGCGGTTCACCGATAAGGTTTCCTATAATCATAGTGCTTTCGGACTGACCAAAGCCTTCGTGAATTTGAAGACCTGTAAGTTTTTCAAATTGACGGTAAACTTCGGGGTTAAGCGCTTCGCCCGCGGTAGTCATATGTTTTACCGAAGATAAGTCGTATTTAGATAAGTCTTGCTTAATCATCATACGGAGCATAGTGGGTGGTGCGCAAAAAGACGTTATGTTATATTTTGCAAACATTGGCAAAATATCGCTTGCATCAAAGCGGTCGAAGTCATAAACGAAAGTTGCCGCTTCTGAAAGCCATTGACCGTAAAGTTTACCCCACATAGCCTTAGCCCAACCGGTATCAGATATGGTAAAATGCAAACCTTCGGTGTCAACCGAGTGCCAATATTTTGCAGTATGGAAATGCCCTAACGGGTATTTATAGTTATGTGCGGCAATCTTAGGATATCCGCTCGTTCCCGAAGTAAAGAACATTAACATTATATCGTCACCACAAGGCGCATCGCTTTCGCGCTTATAGTGGGTAGAAAACATAGTATATTCTTCGTCAAACGAACGCCAACCTTCACGAGTACCGTTAACGATAATCTTGTGTTTTAAGGTTTTGCTTTCCTTTTCGGCAAGTTCTACTTGGTGAGCGGTATCGCCGTCGCTAGTGCAAATTACCGCCGAAATGCCTGCCGAATTAAATCTATAAGTCAAGTCGTGTTCTTGAAGTTGGTTGGTAGCAGGTATTGCTATTGCACCGAGTTTATTAAGTCCTAACATAGCAAACCAAAATTGATAGTGGCGCTTTAAGATTAAAAGCACTCTATCCCCACGTTTAATGCCGATAGACTTAAAGTAGTTTGCGCAACGGTTAGATTGCTTTTTCATATCCGAAAAGGTAAATCTTCTCTCCACTTTATCTTTAGAGATATGAAGCATTGCAAGTTTATCGGGTTTCTTTTCGGCAAGTTCGTCAACCAAGTCGAACGCAAAGTTGAACTTATCAGTATTCTTAAACTTAATAGATAAAGGCGTACCAGTCGCACTTTCTTCTATGTCGATATATTTATTATAAACTCTCTCTTTATCGAGTACTTTAACTTCTTCGTTAATAGTTTTACCGCTCTTTTCAACAAGGTCGGAAAGTTCGGGAATAGGATCTCCCGTGGGGTTTAGAACGATTGCGTAGAAAATACAGTCTTTACCGTTTACTGCAATCATACCGTGGGGAGTGGTAGAATCATAATAAATACTATCCCCTGGTCCTAAAATCTCGGTATGGTTGCCAACTTTTACCTTTAAGTGCCCTTCGATAACGAGATCACACTCTTGACCTTTGTGGGTGGTGCATTCTATTTCCTTATTTTGCGCCTCTTCACTATAAACACTCTTTACGTAAAGTGGTTCAGCAATTCTGTTTTTGAAAGCGTAGGCTAAGTTATAATAAGTCATACCATGCGCCTTTGCTATCTTTTGTCCTTCGCCGAGGCGAGTGACCGTGTAAGATTTAAGTTTAGGGCTAGTACCATCGATAATTTCGGTGACGTTGACCGAAAGCGCGCTTGCGCAACGATACAAGAAGGCAAAGTTTAAGTCCATTTTGCCGTCTTCACAAAGTGCGTAATCTTCCTTAGAAATACCAGTCTTTTCAGCCATGTATTCTAAAGATAAGCCTTCGATTTCGCGAAGTTCTTTAATACGCCCAGCCATCTCTAAAATCTTTAAATCTAATTCGTTCTTTTGTTCCATAAAAACTCTCCTTACGGGGCAAACAAAAACCCGCCCCAAAGTTTCCTTTGAGACGGGCACAAATTCCATACCCGCGGTACCACTCAAATTGCGGAATAACCGCCACTCTCAGAGTCCGACAACTCTTATGACCTTAACGCAGCAATCACGGGGAGATTCTACTGGGGGATAAAACCTTTTCTTTCTCCCGACTCGGAAATTACAGAAACAAAAAATCCGCAACGGTTTGCACCTTCCACCGTCTCTCTTTAGCGAACGCTTTTTGCCCACTTTTCTTCAACGTCTTTATAAATTACGTATATTTTAACAAAATTTTATATGCTTGTCAATTATTTATAACTACTTTTTTAGACCGCCTAAACGTCAAAAGGGTTTTGCGGATTACCGTCCAAAACGTCTTTAATAGTCTTTACGCAAAAAGCAAAGTCTTCTTGAGATAAACTAAGCGGTGGCGCAAGATAAATTTTACCCTTTCCGCCGGAAACCTTAATGCCTAATTCCTTAAACTTTTGAATTTCCTTTTCCGCGTCTTGCACTTTCAATAAATAATTTACCCCCGTGCCCGTAAACTCTTTAACCTTTTTGCACATCTTTATTGCAGTTGATAGCATTTTTGCGTTCTTTTTATAGGCGTCCATAAACCCGTCAACCTTTTCAGCAACCGCAAGTGCTCCAGAAAAAACGTACTCACTAACAGGCGAAATGCTAAGTTTCCCCTTTTCGACCTTAGCGCCATAAAGAACGGCAGATAAGGATAGCCCGTTAGCAAGCCCTGAATTTACAACGGCTATATCGGGCAAAATTCCGTATTGCATAAACGAAAAAAGTTTGCCTACTCTATAAGGATACGTGCAAGTTTCAAATACTCCGAGAAGAATATCTCTCGCTTCGCAAACGTCGGCAATTTGGCGAAAAAAGTTTTTGTCTATACTAGAATAGTTATCTAAACTAATCGGCTCAATAAACACTGCGCAAGTTTTATCCGATAGGGCCGATATAAAACTGCCCACGTGGTTAGAGTTAGCGTGGCTAAGCCCCAAAGACGAACCTAAACATTTAGAAAGAAAACGCTTATAAAACCCTTCGTCGATAAAGAGTATTTCGTTCCTTTGCTTTGAATATTTTTTTTGAGAATAATTTCTTGCAAAATTGATAGAAACGCTTACCGCTTGCTCAACCGAAGAAGAAAACACCGCGTCTAATTTTGTCATTTCTTTAAGCCATTTTGCGTAAACTTTGCATCTTTTAGAAGAAGAATATTCAGCGGAAGAAAGTTCAGTATTTACCGCGCTTAAAAAGTCTTCGTCAGTCTTTAATAAGGGATAATCTATTCCACAAGAAAAGTTTATAATCTTTTTAATTTCACTCATAATAAACTAAAATTTACAAAAAAAGAGCGGAATACCGCTCTTTTAAATTATTTGTCTTCGTTGTTAGGTTTAACCGCAAGCGTCATAAATACCGCCACAACGTTAAACAAAAAGCCTGCCCAAAACCACAAAACTTCATTGGCTTCGGTCTTTTTGTTTCTAATAATTTCCGTGCAAAGCCTTCCACAAACGAAACCGCCTACAAGGTAAATAACAAAACCTATACAAACTAAT
>CAJMCT010000101.1 GCA_905211955.1 uncultured Eubacteriales bacterium
TTATGCACGCTCGTGGCGGTCTTAAAACGGAGTATTTAAGCGACGATTGGTTTGATTGTATTAAAGCGTGTTCCGACGCAGGTAAAAGACTTAAAATGGACAGTTGGGCATACGACGAAAACGGTTGGCCTTCTGGTTTTGCAGGCGGAAAACTTTTAGAAGATCCCGAAAATTGCGATAGATATTTAAAATACGAAATCGGAAAGTTCGATAAAGGCGCTATGGTGTCTTATAATATCGACGGCGAAAAACTCGTTAGAGTAAGTGAAGATGGAGAAGGAACGTTCCTTAACATCTACGAATTTATCTCACCGTCTACCGCCGATATATGTAATGGCGAAGTAATGGATAAGTTTATTGAACTTACTCACGAAGAATATAAAAGACGCTACGGTAAAAAGTTTAACAAAGACTTGTCGGGCTTTTTTACCGACGAGCCCCAATATTATCGTTGGCAACACCCTTATACTAAGGTGCTAAAAGGCTACTTTAAGGAAAAATACGGCGAGGACCTTTTAGATGGCTTAGGACTTATGTTTGTGGAAAAGGAAGGGTATAGAGCATTTAGGTATAAGTATTGGATTTGCATGCAAGAACTTATGCTCAAAAACTTCTCTAAAAAGATCTACGATTGGTGTGACGATAACGGTGTAAAATTAACCGGACACTATATTGAAGAAAACGACTTGGAATTCCAAATAGCCGTATGTGGCGGTATTATGCCGTTTTATCAATACGAACATATCCCTGGAATAGATAAACTTTGTAGATTTTTAGACGGAAGTTTCTTCCCGAGACAATGTTCTTCGGTTGCTCGCCAAATGGGTAGAAAACAAGTTTTAACCGAAACGTACGCACTTTGCGGTTGGGACGTGACGCCGTTAGAACTTAAAGCCATTGCGGAGTGGCAATACGTAAACGGTGCAAACACTATGTGTCAACACTTGCTTCCTTACTCAGAAGTAGGACAAAGAAAGAGAGATTATCCTTCGCATTTTTCTTGGGCGACACCTTGGGTTAGAAAAGACTATAAAAGTTATAACGATTATTTTGCAAGACTTGGCTACGTAATCGGCGAAAGCGATGAACAAGTTAGCGTTGCGGTATTCTGCCCGATTAGAAGTTTATACTTTGACTTTAAGCGCGAAAAATTAGGCGCTCTTCGTCAACAGGATACTACATATTATACTATTTGTGAAAGACTTGCTGAACTTAATATTCCCTTCCATATAATAGACGAAACGGTTATGGAAACTGAAGGGAAAGCAACTACAAGTGGTGGCAAGTTGACGGTTGGAAAATGTACTTACGACTACGTAATATTCCCCAGAACTTTAACTATGGGCAAGTTCTCGGCAAACTTATTTGAAAAATATTACGCAGACGGCGGAAAGATGTTATTCGTTGACGAAATGCCGACTTATATGGAAGGCGAAGAACACGTTTATGCTTTTAAGTCTAACGTCACGATGGAAGATATCGTCAGCGCGCAACCCTATTCTATAGACGATACGCATACCATGATTCGCTCTAATCACTTAATTTATAAAGGTAAGCACTATTTGTACGCGGTAAATTTAAGCACTGAAAAGGGTTATACCGTAGAGTTTAGTGGTGATTTTAATAGTTTTGTAAGCGTAAACGTAGAAGATTTAACCGAAACTCAAATTTCTAAAAAACTCGACTTTGAACCAGGTCAAGCATACCTACTTGAATTCTCTAAAGAACCTTGCGAATACGTAGAAAAGAAGAAAGAATTTACTCTAAGCGGTAAGTTTGATTACGTAAGCGATAGCGGAAACTATCTAACACTCGATAACGTTTATTATTCGTTTGACGGTGAAAACTATAAAGGCCCCGTTCACTACATGGGTGTATTTAACGAAATGTTAAAACTTCACTATGAAGGTGACCTTTACTTAAAGTATGAATTCAATATTAAAGACTTACCTAAGAGCATTAGTTTCTTAACCGAAGACATGAACAACGTTTGGTGTAAGGTAAACGGTCAAGAAATTAAATTTGACGGTGTGTCCGACTTTGAAAAGAAGATTGCAAAAGCCGATATTACCAAGATTGTTAAAAAGGGTATAAACGAAGCGGTTATCAAGATTAAATTCTTTGAAGGTGAAAACGTTTACTACGCACTCTTTGGCGAAAACGTCACCGAAGGCTTAAAGAACTCTTTGGCATACGATACGACTATTGAAGCGTGTTATTTGTATGGCGACTTTGCAGTTTACGAAGATAACGGTTTTGAAAAAGGCAAAGAAAAGAATGTTTTGATTGGAAACACCTTCCATATCGGTAAAAAGAAGGCTAAAATCACTGAAACTGTTAGCGACGGTTATCCTTTCTTTACGGGTAATATCACCCTTAAAAAGACCTTTAAGTACGATGGAAAAGCACCCGTTTTAAGATTGAACGGTAGATTCCACCTTTGCGATATCAAGATTAACGGAAAAGACGTTAAAAAGTCTTACTTTGCTACTAAAGTAGACCTTAGCGATTACTTAGTAATCGGCGAAAACGTTATAGAAATAACCTTGTATTCGTCTAATAGAAACCTAATGGGGCCCCACCACGCAAATTACGGTGAAGAATTATTTATAGTAGGTCCTGAAGATTTCGAACTTTTAGGAACTTGGGAAGACGGAAAGTCAAGTAGGGAAAGAGACAGTTATTCGTTTGTAAGATTTGGATTATTTAACGACTAAAAATTAAAATGGGCAGGTTTTTCCTGCCCATTAGTTTAGAGAGAATAAATTTTAAAAGGAGAGAGCATAATGGAAGATAAAGTGTATTGTTGTATAGACTTAAAATCTTTCTTTGCGTCCGTAGAGTGTGTTGATCGCGGACTCGATCCTTTTAAAGTGAATTTAGTCGTTGCTGACGTTGAGAGAAGCGTTGGCACCATTTGTCTTGCGGTAAGCCCTGCAATGAAGGAATTGGGTATAAAAAACCGTTGTAGAATATTTGAAATTCCAAAAAGTATAGAGTATATCGTGGCAAAACCACGCATGAAACTCTATATGGAAAAATCGGCGGAAATCTACGGCATTTACTTAGATTATATTAGCCCCGAAGATATCCACGTTTATTCTATAGACGAGTGCTTTATAGACCTTACCGATTACGTTAAAATTTACGGTAAAGACCCGATAGAACTTGCTAAAATGTTGACGGGGGAGGTGTATAAAAGAACGGGAATTCGCGCAACGGTTGGGGTTGGAACAAATATGTTTTTAACCAAACTTGCGCTCGATATAACCGCAAAACACGCAAAAGATTTTATAGGGTATCTAAACCAAGAAGAATTTAGAAAAACCTTATGGCATCATCGCCCCATTACAGATATTTGGAATATAGGTCCGGGGATTGCTAAGCGATTAGAACGACTTGGTGCTTACGACTTATACGGCGTGACTAAAATAGACGAAAGTATTTTGTACAAAGAGTTTGGAATAAACGCTGAACTTATTATCGACCACGCACACGGCATAGAGCCTTGCACTATAAAAGATATTCAGAACTATAAAACTAAAAACAGTTCACTCTCTAACGGGCAAATTCTCTTTTCCGATTACAGTTTAGAAGATGCTTTTACTGTCCTTAAAGAAATGGTCGAAGCGCTAGTTTTAGAACTCGTAGAAAAAGACTTAGTGACTAACGGCATATCGCTAGGCGTGGGATATGCGGATAAAAGTATTAAAATGACGGGTGGAAGCTTAAAACTTGATAAATACACTAATTCCTATAAGCATATAATCGGTTATTTTGAAGATTTTTATAATAGCACTACGCTAAAAGACCAACCTATAAGAAGATTAAACGTAGGGCTTAACAACGTTGTGTCTGAAGAATACACGACTATTGATTTATTTACCGATTTTGAAGCCGAAAAACGCGAAAAGGACTTGCAAAAGACGTTGATTAGAATAAAGTATAAGTATGGTAAAAATTCCATACTAAAAGGCAATAGTTTTAGGGAAAAGGCGACTGCAAGGGATAGAAATAGAATGATAGGAGGGCACTTGAGTGGTGAAGATGAGTAAAAGCGATAGAGCCAAACAGTTTATGCCCTTTGCGGCGCTTCGCGGTTATTACGGGGTAATTAGAGATAAGGAAAAAATTCAAT
>CAJMCT010000102.1 GCA_905211955.1 uncultured Eubacteriales bacterium
TGACTTGTGCTGACTTCATATAATGAGAAACCGTTGCTTTATCGATTTTGTATTTACGGTTATTTTTATTAAATTCTGTAACACAATCTCTTAAACAACGCAGACGGGGCATAGTAGCGGTTCGTCGAATTCTTCTTGGGTTAACTTTCTTGAAAAACTCTTTGTAATCAATAAGCCACTTGCCATTGCAAATGATATGCCTAACGCCGTTTTCTTGAGCAAAACGCCTTACGTTTGGGCGGCGGATAATTGTATTTGGGTCGCCTTCTAAAAACAAACGCATAAGGTCGCCTGACGAGATTAAATCTCTCATTTCCGTTCGCCACCTCCCTTGAAAAACGCATAAAGCTCGTCCACGTTTATAAGCCATGAATTACCGAACTTAAGCGTAGTGATTTTGCCTTTTCTGCACAGTTCTCGTAAGAAATACCACGAGATAGGAGAGTTAGGGTCTTGCGCCTTCATTTCCTTTATAACGTCGCTAATTCGCCTTAATTTCGGTATGTACATAATTCCTCCGTATCTATCCCGTAATGTTATCAAGAGCAGTCAACGCACGCTCTTGTGTATCTGGAATAAAATGGCTATAAACCTCAAGTGTAATTGTAGAATCACTGTGTCCCATATACCTACTAACCGTTTGTATAGGAACGTTTTGTGTGAGCAATAAACTACAATACGTGTGCCTAAGTCCGTGACAAGTAACGTGTTTGAATCCGTTTTCTTCTTCAAACTTTGTAAGCCAATTTCCAATTGTTCCGACTCCCGCTGGTTGACGATAAACGTTTGATGCTATGTACGTAGAGTCTAAGTGCTGGTCAAACTTATCATCCGCTTGCCTAAACCAATCTTGGTATTTAATTAAGTCCTCCACCAGAGATTTAGGTAGGGGAATGTTTCGCTTTGACGTTCTAGTTTTAGGCTCTTTTTCGTAAGTACCGTGTCCTTCCGATGCAATTCTGCTACGCTCGATACGTACGACGTTTTTATTAAAGTCGATATCCGACCAACGAAGCCCGTGAACTTCGCCGATTCTAGCACCGGTTAAGAGCATTATTTTAACAGGAATAACCCTATAAACTAAATCATCCGGGAGTTTGTCTAAAGCTTGTAAAAAAGCTTGAGATTCGGTTATTGAAAAGACTTCTTTCTCGTGAACGGGGCGTAAGGAAATATTATTGTTTCCAACGCCTATTTTAGTCGCACAGACAGGATTTTTTGTCGTCCAGTCGTATCTAATCGCTTCATTAAAAATAGTTCTTAAAACTCTTCTATAACCTTTAACTGTTTCAGCTGCGTAAAATTCATCCGACTCAACCGCTTCAAAATATTCGTCGAAATTCAATTTGTTGTACTCGCAAATTTTTTGAGCAGTGCTTGTGCTTATAGGTTTACCGAGCCTTTTCATTCGGTATGCCGAATTTGCAGTGATAATTCTTTGTCTTGCCATCTCTCTAAAATTAACGGTAGCAGGGAAGTTCTTTTTAAGTTTGGAAACTCCGCGCTGAGGCTTTCTTCCAAACGTATTCAAAAACAATTGAATATGTCTTACCGTAAATTCGTTGATAGGCAAGTCGTAAAGGTTAGAATCCTTTAAATATTGATTAAATTTTTTGATGACGTCAAGCCCACGAACGTGATAGTTTATAGATTGGTTTCGTTCTATGCCTTGTAGCCATTCTTCGGCAAGCTGCGGAAACGTTAAAACGATTGCGCGCTCGCCGTTTTTTGATTTTTTATAAATTTTTTCTAAGGATTCTTCAAAGGCAATAGCTTCTCTTTCAACAAGCTTAATAAATTTCGTTTTGGGTAGGTCGTCTTCGTTTATAATGCGCTTGTAATGCACTTTGCCTTTTTCGTTGTTTAGACCGGGCGCATATACTTGGATTTTAGCCGAAAGGTGACCTTTCTTATTGGTAGTTAGTCTATAATAAGCCATCCGATTTCCTCCTTAGTTATTTTTGTTGATATATTCAAGTAGACTGTCCACGTCTATCAATACCTTTTTGCCTGAGCGTAGGGAGCGGATTTTATTTTCCTTTACCCACGAGCGAATGCAATGCATAGTTATTGCCGTGTCCTTGTCTTGTTCTTTGATTATATCGAGTGATTGTTTGATGCTTCTAAGCAATATATTAACCTCCGTTTAAGTTGGAGACGGCGGGTTATCTCCGATTTCTTCGTTACGTGCCGTTTCTTATAAAACTTCTATCCTTATCATTCTTGCCGTAACCCCGCGTGCAGACCTTTCGTCCCATAAACAGTGGTCATAGTTGTACCACAAAACACGTAATTCCTGTTTCATTAATCGCTTATATCATATTTTTCTATCGCGCTGGTTGAATATACGTGGTTTGTTCAAAGTAGTTTTCTCTACTTCGAGCTTTTAACTTGTTGCTTTAAGGCTTCAAACCCTGCATATATCAAGTCCACCTTTGTTAGATGATGTTTTTCCAAGAAAGCGTTAATCTTGTCCGCTTCTTTTCGGGGGATGCTCGTACCCCAAACTTTGTTGAGAAGTTTGCGTTCTTCTTTGTTTTTTTCTTCGTACTTTCTGCGTGCAATTCTGCTAGATGTGTCTTCTTTTCTTTCCATAATATTTTCTCCTTAAAATACGTAAATGATTTCGTTTAAGATTTCTTCTTCAATCAAATGCCTTTTCTCGTTTTCGAGTTGAACGTCACGGATGTAGTCGCCCGTTCTTTGGAATCGTTCCTGCTTGGAAAGCTTCTCGTACATAACGTCCCAAAGCTTATTTGCGGCTTTGTCGGTGCCGTGTAGTAGAGTAGGCAAGTCCGCAATCGTCCAATCTACTCCAATATCTTTAAGGTATTGATATTTGAGATTTCCCCATTTGCCGTAAACGTGTTTAACGGGCTTGTGAGTACGTTGATATTCGATAATTTCTTCAACTGTTAAGCCTTTCATAAAACTTTGTTACCTCCAAGTGTTCCTCGTATTAATACGATTATCACATTTGAAAAACAAAGTCAAGCTCTTTTACGTAAAAATTGAAAATATTTTTAAAAACTTTTTAGACTAATCTCCTTTGCCGAATTTATAGCGATTGTACTTTTCGTTTTGCTGTGGTGGCAGGGTAGAAGAGAGTTGTTCTTCTTCCTTACGCTTAGCAATCATTTCTTCTTCGATTTCTTGCAGTCGGTTCCTATAATTATTGGTTTCAGGTATAAACATTTTGGCTATCGATGAAAACAATCCTTGCATATAACCTTTGATTATCTTATTGGAAATAGCGATATTTCGTTTAAGAAATTTATCGTTGGTTTTACGCTTGAATCTTTTGTCGTAGGTATAAGTGTTGTCTTGGATATATTTTGCCTTTTTAAGAACGATATTTCCAAGCCTGCGCCTATAATCCCAACGCAACTTTTCAATCGTGTGAATTGTGCCTACGCCGTGAAAATCCGTATGATTAGGAAACAACTCCGCAAACCCCATTTCGTTTTTTGTTAAGTTAGCGTAATACTTGCCCATAATTCCTTTTAAGACTTCTTCTTTCTTGTCCATTTCTTTTACGAAACTTCTATGTGCGGCGTACGCATTGTTGTCGCAAGAGAGCAAAAAATCTACTGCCATATCAATTTTATGCCTAAACGGTGCCATCTCTTTTGATGCATAAAACCAAGGCTTGTCCTTAGGTAATTCTTTCGCAAGTTCTTTTAACGTCTTTGCTGCTAAATCCTTAAAGTGCGCCTTTTCAAACGCTACCGATTTCGAGAAACTTTGAATAACTTCATCTCGTTTTTTGTCGAGTTCGTCGTTAATGGTGTAAGCATTTAAGCGCTCGGTCATTTTCAGTATAGAATCCATGGAAATTTTTCCTTTGGCTCTATACTTATAACCGGCGGCGCGCTTGTTCTTAATTTTCGGCGCTCGCTCCCAAAAAACGTAGTGGATATGTAGGTGTTCAGTCTTGTCCAAATGAAGCGCACACATAAGGTCGATGTTGTCCTTGTCAAAGCCGGCATCTTTAAAAAATTCGTTAAACGTTCTTTTAAGTAAGTCGATGCACTTTTCAGGCGTGTCAATCTTTTCAGAGTTTT
>CAJMCT010000103.1 GCA_905211955.1 uncultured Eubacteriales bacterium
TTCTTCATCGTTTAGATATGAATAAACGCTTTCTGCGGTAATAAGTCCAATATCTTGCATACCTATTAATTCTTCTTTGTTTGCGCTAAGTAGTGCATCAATAGACTTAAACTTATTCGCTAAATCCTTAGCCGTTTTTTTACCGATATTTTCTATTCCTAAAGCATAAATAAAGTTTGCAAGAGGTACTTTTTTAGATTTTTCAATACCTTCTAAAAGGTTGTTTGTCTTTGCTTCTTTAAATCCTTCAAGCGCACTTATCTTTTCTCTATCTAAAGTATATAAGTCACTAAAATTTTCCACACCAAACTTATCGTAAAGAAGCCCTGCCGTCATTTCCGAAAAGCCTTCTATATCGACACCGTTTTTACAAGCGTAGTTGGTAATTTTTGAAACCACTCTTGGACGGCAATGAATATTAGGGCAAAATAAATTTGCACCTATCTCTACTAATTCAGTTTCGCAATAAGGACAAATATTAGGCTTTTCAACGTCTATAGAATTATCGTAGTACTCAGTAGTTCCTAATATTTCAGGGATAACTTCGTTGCTTCTTCTAACCAAAACACGAGCATTAATTTTTACACCTTTTCTAATAACGTCCCCGAAGTTATTTAGTGTGGCTTTTTTAACGGTTGCGCCCGCTAAAACGGTAGGTTCTAAAATTCCTAACGGAGTTAATTTGCCCGTTCTACCAACTTGCCATATAACGTCTTTTAAAATGGTCGTCACTTCTTCAGCTTCAAACTTAAACGCCATTGCCCAACGTGGAAATTTATCAGTGTTTCCTAGTTTTTCTCTTACGTCAAAGTCGTTAATTTTAATAACCGCTCCATCAGTTAGAATATCTAGTGTTTTTCTATCGATTTCAATCTCTTTTATAGCAGACAAAACGCCGTTTATATCCTTGCAAATTCTAAAAAACGGGTGTACGAGAAAGCCGTTTTCTTTCAAAAATTCAAAACACTCTTTCTGCGTTTTTATAGAATTATCACTCATATAGTTTACGTTGTAAAACATAATATCTACGTGGCGCTTTTCGGTCTCTTTCGGGTCCAAATTTCGTATTGCACCCGCTACTGCGTTCCTTGCATTTTTTAGGGGCTCTAATGCAGTTTTATTGTATTCTTCTAAGACTGATAAACGCATAATTGCTTCGCCTTGAACTTCCAATAACCCCTTATATTTTATGGTGAGCGGAAAACTTTTTACCGTCATAACTTGGGCGGTCACGTCTTCACCCGTCACACCATTTCCACGAGTGGTTGCCCTAACAAACTTTCCTTCGTCGTAGGTTAGGCAAACGGTTAAACCATCAAACTTATACTCTACCGTATATTCAAAGTCATCTCCGTCTTTTCTTACCCTTTTATCAAACGCAAAAAGTTCTTCTTCAGTGGTAGACTTATCTAAACTAAGCAACCTATTTATATGGTTGTGTTTTTTGAAAGCCGAAATAGGCTCTCCTCCTACTCTTTTCGTCGGAGAGTCAAAAAGCACCGTACCAGTCTCATATTCAAGTCTTTTAAGTTCATCGTATAAGACGTCATATTCCCTATCAGAAACGGTGGGATTGTCTAAAACGTAATACTCGTAAGCATACTTATTAAGTTTTTTTACAAGTTCTTGCATTTTTTCTATCATAATAACTCCATAGGTGCAAATTTTGCCGATAAAGATTTTATTCCTATCTTAGCAAAAGCAACGTCAACAATAAGGTTTTCACCGCTACCTTTAACGGCAATTATAGTGCCTTCGCCAAACTTTTGGTGTTTAACCTTTGCTCCTGCTCTAAATCCGTCAAAGTTTACACCCTTTTGTTCTTTGGGCTTATTGTCGTTTAGCATCTTTTTGGCATAGGTTGAAGAATATCCGTGTGATATACTTCTTTCTTCAAAATCACCGTTGATTCCACCGAAAAATTCGGGTTTTCTATACGAAGAATACTCGCTTTCTCGCCTAAAAGTATCAGGTGAAATCACTTCTTTACCTTCTTTAAGAAAGCGTGATTGTATCATAAAATCACGGCTTCCGTACATATATCTACTGTTTGCTCTAGTTAAGTATAGTCTTTCCATTGCTCTAGTCACGGCAACGTACATAAGACGTCTTTCTTCTTCTAATTCATCTTCATCATCCATACTTCTATTAAGCGGTAAAATCTTTTCGTCAAGCCCACCGATAAACACGCACTTATATTCTAAGCCTTTTGCCGCGTGAATAGTTGCAACGGTGACTGAATTATCGCTATTTATGTCGTCTGTATCCGAACTTAAAGTCACTGAGTTTAAGTATTCACTTAAATTTGAATTTGCTCCGTTATCGATTTCGTACTGTTCCGCCGAGTTTTTAAGTTCGCCAATGTTTAGTAATTTATTGCCGTTTTCTTCGGTTTTATCGGCAAATTGTTCTAAAAAGTCGGTTGTATCTAAAACGTATTGCATAAGTTTTGAAACACCGTTTTCTTTTTGGTATTCTATAAAACTTTCTAAAAGTCGCTTAAAGTTTACAAGTTTTGTTTTTCCTGCGTTTCCAATGGTGGTTTCGTTTATCCTATCTATTGCGTGGAACATTGATAAGCCGTTTCCTGTGGCAAACTCTTTAAGTTCAGACAAGGTTTTATCGCCTATTCCACGTTTAGGAGATCCTATACATCTTATAAAAGATTCGTCGTCGTAAGGATTATTTACTACTTTAAGGTAAGACAATACGTCCTTAATTTCTTTTCTTTCAAAAAACCTAAACCCACCGAAAAGTTTATAAGGAATACCGTATTTAGTAAACTCTTGTTCGTATGCACGCGATAGTGCGTTTACACGCATAAATACGGCAAAATCGCTAAATTTAAGCCTATTATCTCTCGCCATAAGGTTTTTTATTTGCATAGCAGTATAACTTGCTTCACTGTTTTCATCCGTACCAACGAAAGTTTCTATCTTAACACCGTCGTCGTTATCAGTCCAAAGTTCTTTAGGGCGACGACCAGTGTTATTTGCAATAATGGTGTTTGCAAGTTTTAATATCTTTTTCGTAGACCTATAGTTTTGCTCTAATTTATAAACTTTTGCGCCACGATAAATATCGTCAAAATTAAGGATATTTTCAATCTTTGCCCCGCGCCAACCGTAAATACTTTGATCGTCGTCACCAACGACGAAAATGTTGCCATGGGCAATAGAAAGTCTTTTCGCAATGGCAAATTGAACTGCGTTAGTGTCTTGGAATTCGTCTATATGTATATACTTAAAGCGCCTTGAATAATAGTCGGCAACATCAGGGTGCAATTCAAAAAGTTGGTACGTTTTATAAAGTAAATCGTCAAAATCTAATGAGTTTGATCTCGCAAGCAAATCTTCATATTTTTCGTAAACGGTACAAATTTCGTCTATAAACCTTATATCACCGTATACCTTTTTGTATTCTTCAGGAGATAAACACTCGTTTTTAGCGTTAGAAATATGGTTTTTAACTACTTTTAACAATTTGTCCGCATCAAGATCTAATTCTTCAAAAACGCGTTTTATAGCCCTATCTTTATCAGTTTCGTCGTAAATAGTAAAGTTTTTATCATAGCCAAGTTTATCAATATCACGCCTTAAAATCTTAACGCACATACTGTGAATAGTACACGCCCACATCTCACTTATATCACCTACGATATTTTCTAAACGCGCTTTCATTTCGTCGGCGGCTTTATTGGTAAAAGTTATTGCTAAAATTTCGTTTGGAAAAACACCCTTTTCTTGAATAAGATAGGCAATTCTAGTAGTCAAAACTCTCGTTTTTCCACTTCCTGCCCCCGCAATAACTAAAACCGCCCCTTCAGTTTCTTTTACAGGATCTATTTGTGCACTATTAAGTTTTGTTAGTAATTCATTGACGTTTTGCATTGTTTTAAGCCGTTTAAATTTTATCCTTTTTATGCGTAAATTTATACGTATACATTATACCACAACCACTCAATCAATTCAAGTTGAATTGAAGGGTTTAAAAAACTATTTTATTTTTCTAAAAATAGTTGCTTAAATTTATTAGTAGTGCTAAAATTTTATTTATGAA
>CAJMCT010000104.1 GCA_905211955.1 uncultured Eubacteriales bacterium
CTTAACGAAATAGATACTGACACCGCAAAAGAATATCAAACCACCCTATCTAAATATATAAATAACGTTTCCCTCCGCGGATACGATTTATAAAATAAACATAACAAAAAAGCACGCTACATAGCGTGCTTTTTTATTTTAGATTTTATTAGTTATCTAAACTTTCGATATAGATAGATGCGTTGGTTGATGCGATTGCACCGTCCGCAACGGCGGTGGCAACTTGTCTAACCGCTTTTGTTCTACAATCGCCTGCAACGAACAAACCTTCGGTTTTGGTTTTGCACGTTTCGTCGGCAATAATGTAGCCCATATTATCTAAGTCAACCAAGTTTTCAAACGCTTTGTTATCGGGAACTTGACCGATTGCAACGAATACGCCCGTGATTTCGTGGGTTTTAATTTGTCCATCGGCGTCTTTATATTCTATTGCGGTAAGTTCGCTATCACCTATAAAGTCGGTGACTGACGTTTGGGGACGCCACTCGATATTTTCTTTTGCAAGAAGGGCTTTAATAAGCGCTTTGTCGCCAAAGAATTTATCAAAGAGTGTATAGATATAAACCTTTTTGCAATAACTTGCGAGTAGCAATGAATATTGTAAAGCGGTGTTTGCGTCGCCAATGATTGCGACTTCTTTATCTTTATAAATAGGACCGTCACAAATAGCGCAGTAGTAAACACCACGCCCTACTAAGTCTTCCCTATCGCTTTTAGTTCTTAAATGTTTATGTTTAACACCTGCAGCGATAATTACCGTCTTTGATTGATATTCGTTATACTCGGTTTTAACGTTGAAAATTCCGTCTACCTTGTCAACTTTAACCACCTTTTCGATTTCCACTTCGGCACCGAGAGAAGTAATTTGTTCAAAGAGATTGTCGGCAAACTTTTCACCGCTAATTTCTTTAATAGAAGGATAATTTTCTAGCCTAGGCGAAGTTGCGATTTGTCCGCCTAAACTTTCACTTTCTAAAACGAGTACAGTTTTGTTGTTTCTTAAAGCGTAGAGCGCAGCGGTCATACCTGCTGCGCCTGCGCCGATTACTATCATATCGTACATTAGTTTACACTCTCAATATATTTTCTGATTTCGCTTGCGTTGTCGTAAGTTTCAAAGCCACTGCCCATCGGTACTAAAAGAGTGGGAGCTTTCTTAACGCCGTACTTTAAAGTCATTTCCTTGTCTTCTTCAGCGTTAATAACGGTGTACTTAATGCCTGCTTTATCAAGCATCATTTTACTGGTTTTGCAGTTAGGGCAACCGTTTCTGGTGAAAAGTACTAAACCGTCAAGTTCTTCTTTTTGTTCACACTTACAAGCGGTAGCGCCTGCCTTTTCTTTTGCGGTGAACTTAGAATTTTCAATATCGTAAACCTTTCTCATTGCGAATTCTTCACGCTTGCCGTCGTTCCAGTTTTGAACGGGACGATAGTAGCCGGTAATACGGCTATAAACTTCGGTGGTCTTTCCGCAAACGGGGCATTTATAAACTTCGCCTGCAATGTAGCCGTGATCAGCACATACAGAGTAAGTGGGTGACATCGTGTAGTAAGGAAGTTTGTAGTTTTCAGCAATCTTTCTAACTAACGTTGCAGCAGCCTTCCAATCGGGAAGTTTTTGACCTAAGAACGCGTGGAATACAGTACCCGAAGTGTAAAGGGTTTGTAAATCGTCTTGAATATCAAGTGCGGAGAAGATATCTTCGGTATATCCTACGGGCAAGTGTGAACTGTTAGTATAGTAAGGAGTTCTATCAGTATCAGATGCACATATAATATCGGGATATCTCTTCTTGTCGTGTTTTGCTAAACGGAAAGAAGTAGATTCCGCAGGGGTTGCTTCTAAGTTGTAAAGGTCGCCGTAAAGTTCTTGATAGTCGGAAAGTTTATTTCTCATGAAGTTAAGCACGTCTTTAGTAAAGCTTTGCGCTTCTTTATGAGTCATATCCTTTTTGATCCATCTTGCGTTCAAGCACGCTTCGTTCATACCAACTAAGCCGATGGTTGAGAAGTGGTTGTTAAACGTTCCCAAATATCTCTTGGTGTAAGGATAGAGTCCTGCTTCTAAGAGTTTGCTTACGGTATCTCTCTTAACCTTTAATGAACGAGCAGAGATGTCCATCATGTGTTTTAATCTTTCGTAGAATTCTTCTTCCGTTGCAGAAAGGTAAGCAATTCTAGGCATATTGATAGTGACAACACCGATAGAACCGGTACTTTCACCACTACCGAAGAAACCACCGGATTTTTTACGGAGTTCTCTTAAGTCAAGTCTTAAACGACAGCACATAGAACGAACGTCAGACGGTTCCATATCACTGTTGATATAGTTAGAGAAATACGGAGTGCCGTATTTAGCGGTCATTTCGAATAAGAGTTTGTTGTTTTCGGTTTCAGACCAGTCAAAGTCACTGGTGATTGAATACGTGGGGATAGGATATTGGAATCCTCTGCCGTTAGCATCGCCTTCGATCATGATTTCGATGAACGCTTTGTTAACCATAGCCATTTCTTCTACGCAGTCTTTGTACTTGAAGTCCATTTCTTTTCCGCCAACGATTGCGTTCATTTCAGCCAAGTCGTTAGGAACAACCCAGTCGAGCGTAATGTTAGTGAAAGGTGCTTGAGTACCCCATCTTGACGGAGTGTTTACGCCGTAAATGAAAGATTGGATACATTGCTTAACTTCTTTGTAAGAAAGGTTATCAATCTTAACGAACGGTGCTAAATAGGTATCGAAAGACGAGAAGGCTTGTGCGCCTGCCCATTCGTTTTGCATAATACCTAAGAAGTTAACCATTTGGTTGCAAAGGGTTGATAAGTGACCAGCGGGAGAAGAAGTAATCTTACCGGGTACACCGCCTAAACCTTCTTTGATTAATTGCTTTAACGACCAACCAGCACAGTAGCCGGTAAGCATTGAAAGGTCGTGAATATGAATATCAGCGTTTCTGTGTGCATCGCCGATTTCATCGTCGTAAATTTCAGAAAGCCAATAGTTTGCAGTGACTGCACCACTGTTTGAAAGAATAAGTCCACCAACCGAATAGGTTACGGTAGAGTTTTCTTTAACACGCCAGTCAGCAACCTTTAAATAATCGTCAACAACCTTTTTGTAGTCAACTAACGTATCGCCAATATTACGTACTTTTTCTCTTTGTTTACGGTAAAGTATATAACTCTTAGCAATATCAACGTAGCCGGCTTGAATAAGTACCACTTCGGCACTGTCTTGAATATCTTCTACCGTGATTACGTTGTCTTTAATCTTTTTAGCAAAGTCTGCCGATACACGAAGCGTTAACATATTGAGTATGTCTGCCGTGTAGTTTACTTGCTTTGCATTAAACGCCTTGGAAAGAGCAGTCGTGATCTTTGACATATCAAAATCAACTAACGTTCCATCTCTTTTCTTTACTTGAAACATATTTCTTCCTCCATATATCTATTCTTAATTTTTCCGAACTTGTGAGTGATACTACTATACCATATATCTATACCCTTGTCAATACTTTTATTACAATATTTTGATTTTATTTTTTGACCAAACCACAATATATTGTGTTTTATGGTTTTTTAAAGTTTTTGGGCAAAAACCGCTTAAAAAGTGCAAATTTTAGGTAATTTTGGCAAAAAATACCCCCTGCGAGTTCGCAGGGGGTTTAATTTTTTTAATCTTAGTCACACAAGAACATGTGGTTAAATAGTAAGCACCAAACAACGTCTAACCAACCAATGAATATACCGAATACAGTGACAACGAGAGCGATTGCAGTCTTTAAGATATCGTTCTTTCTTAAAGCGTGGCTCCATCTAACACCAACTTCGATTACCCAGTTAACAACGGGGATAAGTAGAAGTATAATTTGTACCAATCTCGATTGACTTTCAAACCATTTTTCCATAACAAATCTCCTTATAATATATAATGTTTTAAATTGCAAATGAAAAACATTTTCAATTACATATTTATTATACTATGAAAAAGCACGTTTGTAAATATCCAGATTTTAAATTTTTTTTGCAAATTCTTTTTTATTTTATTAAAATT
>CAJMCT010000105.1 GCA_905211955.1 uncultured Eubacteriales bacterium
ATCTTAAGAATTCCGCTTCAAACCTACCGCGACCTTGAGTCATACTAAGTAGGTCGGTTGCATATTTAAGCATTTCGGATAAGGGTGCTTCGGCGGAAATCACTTGCAATCCGTCTTGCATTTCCATACCCAAAATTCTACCACGACGTTTATTCATATCGCCTAAAATATCACCCGTATAGTAATCGGGAACGAAAATCTTATACGAATAAATAGGTTCTAAAATAACAGGTTTTGCACGTCTTATAGCATCGTCGTACGCAAGTTTTGCCGCTGATACGAAAGCCACTTCCTTAGAGTCAACGGGGTGATACTTGCCGTCGAACAACGTACATTTTAAGTTAACCATTGGATAGCCTGCTAAAACGCCCTTTTCTTTTGCTTCTAAAAGACCGCTTTCTACCGCAGGTATAAATTGACGGGGTACTGCACCGCCTACCACCGCGTCGACAAATTCAAAGTCGCCGTTTGCAGCGCCCGGTTCAAACTTAATGTTAACGACACCGTATTGTCCTGCGCCACCCGTTTGTTTTTTATGTTTACCTTCGGCTTCCACCACTGCTGTAATAGTTTCTCTAAACGCAACCTTGGGGTTAGATAAAACTGCTTCCGCACCGAATTTTGCCTTAACCTTTTTACATAAAATATCAAGTTGAGTTTCGCCCTGACCACGTATAACCGTCTCACCAGTTTCAACGTCCTTTTCCACCTTAAAGGTAAGGTCTTCTTCCGCAAGACGTTGTAAGCCTTGGAATACTTTATCTTCTTCACCGCTTTTTGCTGCGCGTATAGCCATAGTTAAAACGGGCTTCGGGAAAGGTATTTCGTCGTATTTCACCTTAAAACTTTCATCCGCCAACGTATCACCGGTGTTTGTGCAAACAAGTTTGTTTACCGCACCGATATCGCCTGCAACTAATTCGTCTACCGCTTCTTGCTTTTTACCCTTCATAAGGTAAACGCCGTTAATTCTTTCCTTTTCGCCGGTAGCCGTATTTATAACCGTCATACCGCTCTTTAGTTTGCCAGTAAATACTCTTATAAGATTAAGTTTACCAACGAAAGGATCGGCAATAGTCTTAAACACTTGTGCCGAGAAAGGTTTGGTTTCGTCACAAGAAACTTCTACTAAATCGTCGTTTAACGTTGCGGAAACCGGTCTTCTTTCAACGGGAGAAGGAAGAATTGCAACCATTTCGTTCATAAGGTTTATAACACCCAAATTCATAAGTGCCGAACCGCCCATAACTGGGATAGTATCGCCGTTAAACAAACCTTTTTTAACACCGACGATTATTTCGTCGTTAGAAAGCCAGCCCGATTCTAAGAATTTATTTAAGAATTCTTCACTCGTTTCGGCAGCGGCTTCGGTTAAAGATTCTTTAAGAAGCGCAACTTCGTCTTTAAGTTCTATAGGAACTTGGATTTCCGTTCTTCCACCTTGCTTAAATTCGTAAGCCTTTCCAGAAATGATACTTACGTATCCTTTCATTTTTCCGTCACGGATAATGGGAGTGTGCATAGTAGCAATCTTCTTGCCGTATTTTTCCCTAAACGCTTCTACCGTTTTTACGTAGTTAGAATTTTCTTTATCTATACCGTTAATAAATATGATAAGCGGAATATGGTTTTTAGTACAATAGTCAACGGCTTTTTCCGCACCGACTGAAACTTGCCCGTTAGCATCGGCAACCAAAACCGCCGACGCAACAGCCCTTAAACCTTCTTCAAATTCGCCCTTAAAATCAAAGAACCCAGGAACGTCTACTAAGTTAATCTTAACGTCTTGCCACTTGGTGTATGCGGTTGCAAGCGAAATGGATATTCCCCTTGTGGTTTCTTGTTCGTCAAAGTCCATAACGGTATTTTTCTCAGTAGTTTTACCTTGCCTATCGATTGTTCCACCGTTAAATAATATCGCTTCGGATAAAGTGGTTTTACCTTCTCCACTGTGCCCTATTATTGCTACGTTTCTGATTTTATCAGCTAGTTGGCCCATATAAAATTCCCCCTTAAATAAATCATAAGTTTTTAGTCGCCCCTCATCACTTGCGACTGATTTAATTATAAACCCTAAAAAACTTCTTTTCAAGGGGGTTTTTAAAATTTTATAGTTTAACTATTAACTAATAGTCGCCCGTATCTATTCTTCCGCTTCCCCCTTCTCCGAAAAGTTCTTCGCACGAAGGAAACTCCTTGTGTTTTGGTGGACAAGGTGGGCAGGGCGGTGGACAGTTAGGTTTAGGGTTTGGTGGCTTTTGTGGGTACACGGGGCGGTTATTTAAGTCCACGTTATCCCCGCAAACGTCTCCGCACCTAATATCTACGAGTATTACGTCACTGCCAATTTTGATTATGCGTTTTTCATCGATAAAGATTTTGTTTCGGTCGAAAATGCGTAAGAATTTGCACTTTTTATTGCCTGGCACGGTTATGCCTGTAAGTATCCCTTTTGGAAAAGATAACGTAAGGTCTATGATAAACCCTAAAGACTTTCCGTCAGGAACGTTTATTACTTCTCTCTTTTTTAATTGGTTATAAGATAGTTCCATAATAATCATATTATGAAAATTTTTTCTTAAATATGAAGAAAAGATAAGCCCCTTTTGGAAAGACTTTTCAAAAGGGGCTTTTTTGTTTTTTATAAATTTTATTACATTCATTAATTAAAATTTTTATAATCCAAGTTTTAAAATATTCATTATGTTTTAGCTTTTTTAATGATTTATATGCAGATAACATAGTGTCTTGGATTACATCAAAAACGTCATCATCATTTTTTAACCTAATTTTTGCAATTTTATATAATTCATCTTGCATTTGCAACATGAGTTCTGTAAAAGCTAATTTATCACCGCTTTTGGCTTTTTTTATAAGGTCTTCCATTTATTTCTCCTTTTTGTTTTTCTAGCTAGATATACATATTAGATATATTTTATAATGAATTCATTTCATTTGTATATGAAATTTTAGTAAAAGTAAAGATGTTTTGTATATTGATAGATGTTGTTTTTTATGATATAAGTATAATGGATGATTTAAAAATTAAATATTGACCTAAAGGAGGTTAAATATGAAAAATTTAACTAGAAAACAAAAAATAATTGCTAGACTGGTAGTCATATTATGTATTGGAATTCTAATTGTAACATTTACAGTAGATTATAATAGAGTAAAAAATCAGAAGAAGCCTATTTTTTGTATAAAAAGTCCAGCTGGAGGAATAATGGACGGCGGTACAATAGAATATTTTGGTTTAGGTTATAAAGTAATAGACTTCCACACAATAGCAGGATTTGATGATATAAAAATTGGAACATGGTTTATGGATTATAATGATTTTGAAGAAGAAATAAAAGCATACGAAAAGAAATTTGAAGAGAGTTTGTCAACGAATGAAGAAAATAATAGTGATTCAGAAAATGTTATAATGAAAGTTGATAGTACTACGATAAAACCTACCAGTATTTCAATAATAATTATAAATAATAATGACAATGAAATAGGATATGGAGAAGAGTATAAAATTCAAAAAAATATAAATGGAGAATGGAAATATTTAGACTATTTACCTAATACAGCTTGGAATGATGTAGCTTATATAATCAAAGCAAATAGCCAAACAACAAAAAAATTGAACTTAGAAAATACTTATGGAGAATTAGAAAAAGGAACTTATAGAGTTATAAAGACTGTTTTTTTTGGAAATGGTAAAAAAACTGATATTTATTCAACTGAATTTGAAATTAAATAGTTAGCGAGAAATTATAAGCTGAGTAGTAGGTGATAGGAGTAAATAATGAATAAGAAAAGGTTAGTATTTATAATAATAGGTATTATTATAATTTCAATTACTGTTTTACTTTTATATTTATATAACAGCATTCTACATAAACAATACACTAATGCGGATTTTAAGATTGAAACTTATGTTAGTAATATTGATAAAGACGATGATGGAATAGATGATCAAACAGATATACTGAATAATGTAAGAAATTATATTTCTAAAAATCCTAAATATA
>CAJMCT010000106.1 GCA_905211955.1 uncultured Eubacteriales bacterium
TGAGACATAACTATCTCCTGTTAATTTAATCTTAGAAGTTTTATCTAGTACTAATTTTATAGACTTAGCTTTAATATTACTATTAATAGTACCTTCATAAACATTAAAAAAGAAAGATTTATTTATTTTTATTAAAAAATAAATACCACCAAAAAATCTAGGTGGTATTTTATGTTTTTAATCTAATTATTTAGTAATAGTGACCTTATTTAGCGCCCTTGGATTATCTGGGTCGTTGCCTATTGCACAACTGATTTTGCAAGCGAACATTTGTGCAAAAAGTGCAAAGGCGAATATGGCGAATTCTTCAGGCACACTAAAATCAATGAACGCATCGTTGCATTTAGCAAACTTGCCCGTTAAAACGCAGTCGTTGGTGACTAAAAGCACGGGGGCTTTAAGGCTTAGCATCTTTTCTATGCATTGGATTTGGTCTGCCCTTATTATGCTTTGAATTTCTTCGTCTCCAGAGTTTTCCGCACAGAAAATAACCACGGGGGTACTTTCGTTTACCATAGCCAAAGGTCCGTGATAAAATTCGCTACCCGCATAGCCTTTAACGTGGATATAACTAGTTTCTTGCAAAATTAGTGCAGCTTCTAAAGCGATTGCATACATCAACCCCCTTGCGAGTATAAAGCCACTGCTCATATCCTTAAACTTTTCGGCATATTTAGACGTCTCTTTATCGATTTTTGGAAGAACGTGCGCTATGTAAGAATTTAAGTTCTTTAACGTAAATAGTGCTTCTTTATCTTCTGAAAGTTCGGACGCAAGCCAAGATAAAAGATAAAGTTCGGCACTAAACGTTTTGGTTGAAGAAACCGTTCTCTTTTCCCCAGCATTACAGTATAAATGAAACTTTGCTTCTCTTGCGAGCGGAGAAAATTTATCGTTTGTTATAGCAATGGTTATTGCTCCGTCTTCATTGCCCTTTCTAATAACTTCTAAAACGTCAGCCGCTTGACCACTTTGGCTACATGCGATAACTATACTGTTGGCATAGTTAATTTTGCCCCTATAAAGAGTTATAACACTAGGAGCGGATAAGCCGACGGTATAATTTGACTTAACTTCAAGCAAATACTTAAAATACGTTAGTGCATGATCACTTGCACCACGAGCGGCGGCGACAAAGTTAGTTGCCGTGCTTTTTTTGATGGTAGATACAAGGTCTGTCATAACCTTTTTGTTAACTTCCATAATACTCCCTAAAACTTCGGGCGTATCACTTATATCTTTCCACATTAAAGTTTCTTTGTAATCCATAAAACTTCTCCTTTGCTTACATAAATTTTACCACCGTTAGTACTTTATGTCAATAGGCATTTTGCTTCGTTTTTATTATTATTTATAATAAAAAAACCGCCCACATTTCGGGACGGCATTTTTATTTTTATAAAACTTTTGACAAGAACTCTTTAAGTCTTTCGTCTTTGGGGTTAGCAAAGAATTCTTTAGGCGGAGCCTGTTCTTTAATAACGCCTTCATCGATGAAAAGAACTTTGGTTGCAACTTCTCTTGCAAAGCCCATTTCGTGAGTGACTATAAACATAGTCATACCTTCTTTTGCAAGATCAGTCATAACGTTTAATACTTCTCCAACCATTTCGGGATCGAGCGCCGAAGTAGGTTCGTCAAAAAGCATAATCTCAGGATCCATAGCAAGCGCACGAACTATTGCCACACGTTGTTTCATACCACCAGAAAGTGCCGAAGGATATTCGTTTGCCCTATCTTTTAAGCCTACTTTATCTAAAAGAGCAAGTGCTTTTTCTACCGCTTCTTCTTTACTGCACTTTTTAAGTTTTACAGGTGCTAACGTAATGTTGTCTAAAACGGTTAGGTTATTAAAAAGATTGAATTGTTGGAAAACCATACCGATTTTTTCACGGTGCAAGTTAATGTTTTTGTTGGTATTCGCTCTAATTATCTTTTCTTCAGCCTTTTGTTCTTTTAACTTTTGATTAAGTTCTAAAAGTTTTGCTTGAACTGCCGTAGTATCTTCCCCAGCTTTTTTTAGGGTAGACATTAAGGCTTTTAATTCTTTGATTTCTTCTTTTGTGTAAAGGCTATATAGTTTGAAAAATTGTTCGTTGTCAAATATAATTTCGCCTGCACTTGGGGTTTCCAAAAGGTTTAAACATCTCAAAAAAGTAGATTTACCGCAACCTGAAGGCCCTATTACTGCAATTACGTCGCCTTTTTTGATTTCTAAGTTGATTCCCCTTAAAACCTTGTTGTCGCCAAACTGTTTACAAAGGTCTTTAACTTCTAAAAGAGTATTGTTATAAACGTTATCGTTCATTTTTAGCAAGCCTCCTTTCTATAAGTTTTTGTACAAGGGTTAAAAGCAATACTATTACTAAGTACATAATAGCAACCGAGAAAATAAGCGTCATATAACACGCAGGCTTTGCAATACCAAGTTTTTCGGCAATACCTAAAAGGTCCCAAACCTGAGTTCCGCCAACCCTTAATACTATGTAGCATACAACTGACGTTTCTTTAACCAAAATAATGATTTCATTAAAGATTGTGGGAACGACTACTTTTACAGCCTGCGGAATAACAATCTTAAACATAGTGGTTGACCAACTAAGTCCTAAACTTCTACCCGCTTCCATTTGCCCTTTATCGATAGAGTTGATACCACTACGAATAATTTCCGCCATATACGCACCGCTGTTTATACCAAACGATACGATAGGCACGACAAGGTTAGTGCTACTCGCCTTAAAGGAAACGAGTATTACACCGTACATAATAAGTAATTGTACGAGCATAGGCGTACCGCGGATAACGGTAATATATATGTCCGCAATCTTGTCTAAAATTTTAACGACCACGTTTGTTTTTGGTGCAATCTTTACCATAGCGAGCAATACACCGATTACGAAACCGATAACTACTGCAACTAATGCTATAAGCAAAGAAATGCCGAGGCCCTCTAAAAGAAGACCTCGAACACCCCAAACGTAGTTTAATTGTGCCGATAAATCCATGTGCACTCCTTAAACTGATAATTTTTTATTAACCTACGATACCACCGCTGTGTTTTAAGGTATAGAAATCGATAACGCCCTTAGCGATCATGGTGTCGAGAACTGCATTTACTTTTGCAACGAGTTCGGTAGCACCCTTGTTGAAGTAAAGAACGTAGCTTTCGGGTTCTTCAGCAAGTTCGTATGCTTGTAAATTTTCAGCGTCAGCACCTGCGATAGATTGAGCAGGAAGTTTATCGATAACCACAACGTCAAGAGCAGAACCAATATCGTCACTTGCAATGATTGCGTTTGAATATTGGGTTATGGTTGCATTGGTGTCTTCTAAAGCACCTTTAACGTGATTTCCATTGTCGTCTTCAGTACCGCTGATTGCATCAGAAACCATAAAGTCACCGGTAGTAGCTTGTTGAACGCCAATCTTCTTGCCAGCAAGTTCTGAAAGCGCAACCTTACCTTCAACCACTACTGAATCGAGTGAGCCTTTAGGTGCAATTACGTATTGAACTGAAGTAGCATATACTGAAGATGCCAAAGCCGCTTCGTCACGATCTTTAGTCTTGGTCATGCCAGCAGCACCTACTGCTAAAACGTCTTTACCAACTTCTTCCATGATAAGACCGAATTCAATGTCGTTAATAACAACGTTATAACCTAAAACTTCGCCAATTTCTTGCATGATATCAATGTCGATACCTACAACTTCGCCGTTTTCGTTAACGTATTCGTAAGGTGCGAAACCTGCATTGGTGTAAACTTGCAAAGTGGGCTTATCGTCGCCACATGCAACTAAACCGAGTGTGCAACCTACGCATAAAATTGCACTGATAATTAAAGTTAAAATCTTTTTCATAACTTTCTCCTTTTCCGCCTTAGCGGTTTTATTACGATTACACTTTACTACTTTATCCGACAAATTGCAACTGTTTTTTGAATATTTTCTAAAAATTTTTCTTTTTTTATGCAAATATTTTATATTTTTGAATATTTTTATGATATATCAAATTATTCCCA
>CAJMCT010000107.1 GCA_905211955.1 uncultured Eubacteriales bacterium
TATCTCAAAATTGCAATTTATGGCAATTTTCTTTACCTGCTTGGATTTTACTCCGTTTTGTGGCAAAAATTCTTTTACAAAAAATTTAAAATTGTTTTTAATATGACCAATTCTGTCATGTTTATTATTGTATAATGAACAAAAAGGAGTTATAGAATATGATTTATTTAGAACAATTTACTATCCCAAACGAAAAAGAAGAAGATATAATTTCTCATGAACAAGCGTGTAGTTACTGGCAAAAGGGATATACAGAAAATAGATATCCTTGCGAGGTGTTTTCCGATAGAGGATTGCATAGTTTAGATTTTTCCACCGTAACAATTTTATACGGAGGAAATGGCTCTGGTAAAAGTACGTTGCTAAATCTTATCGCCGAAAAAATGCACCTAAATAGACTTGCTCCATTTAACAAGAGCGCAATTTATAATTATTATCTTGAGTTTTGTGACTATAAACTTGCTTGTGATGAATATAGTGATGAATTAGAAATTCCAAAGAATAGTCGCATTATAACAAGTGATGACGTCTTTGATTACATGTTAAATATTAGAGTTAATAATGATAATATAGAAAAAAGTGTTAAAGAAGCAAGAGATTATAAAGAAAAACTAGCCTTCAAGGAAACTATTAAGATGAAAAGCATGGAAGATTATGAACGTGTTAAAGAACAACTAGAAGCACGGCGATTAAGTGGTAGAAAATACGTTCAAAAATATGTTGGAGAGGGAGTAAGACCAAAAAGTAATGGTGAAACAGCGTTAAGATTTTTTGATTCAAGAATAGAAAATGATATTTTATGTTTATTGGATGAACCAGAGAATAGTATGTCACCTAAATTTCAAATTGAACTTGTTAAAAATATTGAAGAGATGGCGAAATATTGTGGTTGTCAATTTGTTATAGCAACGCATTCTCCTTTTTTACTTGCTATTAAAAATGCAAAGATATATAATTTAGACACTACCCCCATTACATTAGCAAAGTGGTGGGAATTAGAAAATCCTAAAATTTATTTTGAGTTTTTTAATAAACATAAAGATTTATTTCTTAAAGATAATGATTAATTTTTAATACAGTAAAAAGTGGAGCATAATAAAATGCTCCACTTTGTATATTTAATAAAATCACTATGGCTATTACACTTATCAAAAGCGGGGTTTTGTTTTTGTAGAGTTTTTATTGTTCGTCTACCTTTTCTTCGGTGTTTTCTATTTCTTTAGTCTCTTCCTTCTTTTTTGCGGTATCGCAAGAATTACGATAAACCAAATATCTAGTATAGATATATTCCAACACGAAGTTTAGCACCATAGTAATGCCTAAAACCAAATATTCATTTGCACCTTTACTTTCGGCAAGGTTTCCTAAAATAGTTGAAACGGGCGTAAATACAAGGTAGAAAGCAAACACTAAAAGCATAGCAATCTTTACGTTGTTTGCCGACTTAAACGTCACCTTTCTATTGATTGTAAAGTTCCAAAGAATTGATGCTACTAAACTTATAATATAACTTACCCAATAGTTCCAAGTAAGAAGTTCGTTGAGAAGTGTGAAAAGTCCTATTTGAATTACCCCTGCACTTATAGAAAAAAGGGTAAATTTTATCGTTCTTATTAGTTCTTTATTGTCTTTCATAGGTATTTCCTTAACTAGTCAACCTTTTTAGCCGTTTTTTTGGTAGTAGTTTTTTTAGCGGTGGGCTTTTTCTCGCTTGATAAAAGTTTTTCAAAGTCCGATTTCATTCTTTCAAAGTCCTTGCCTGCCGTTTCCTTATTTATCGCGTTAATTGAATAGTAAACTTTAAGTTTAGGTTCGGTACCGCTAGGGCGAACGCAAACGAAACCGTTTTCCGTTTCAAAATAAACTGCGTTAGTGGGTGCGGAAGATATCTTTTCTTCTTTGCCGTCTTTATCTAAACGGATAAGCGAAGAATAATCTCTTTTTGCAAGCACGGTAAATCCGCCTATCTTTTTAACGTTTTCCAACTTAATCTTATCAACTACTGCGTTCATATCATTCATAGCGTTAAGACCGCTATACGCAATACTTACGTTGGTGTCGAACACATATCCGTACTTATCGTAAAGTTCTTCTAAGCGCTCGTAAACGCCAATGCCGTGGTAGGTGTAGTAGCAAACCATTTCGGCAAAAAGCATGCTTGCGACAACCGCGTCCTTATCCCTTGCGTGCGTTCCACGAAGATATCCGCAACTTTCTTCAAACCCGAATATATATTCGCGAAGACCCGTATCATCAAGATCTTTAATCTTTTCACCGATAAACTTAAAGCCTACGGGAGTTTCAAAAAGTTCTACTCCGTAATCGTCACAAATAAGTTTAGCCATGCCGGTCGTCACGAAACTTTTTACCACGAAACCTTTTTTACTAAGTTTTCCGGTTTCTTTAAGCCTTCTTAAAACGTAGTCAAGTAAAAGTATACCCGTTTGATTGCCTGAAAGCGCAACAAATTCGCCTTCATTGTTTTTTAGCGCAACGCCAAGTCTATCGCAGTCGGGGTCAGTGCCGAAAACCACGTCAGAATCTTTGAACTCTGCCATCTTGATTGCGAGAGATAACGTTTCCTTATACTCGGGATTGGGAACGGCAACGGTGGAAAATTCGGTGTCTTTATTTAATTGCTCGGGAACGAGCGTTGCTTTTATTCCCAACTTTTTAAGAATAGTCGTCACGGGGATATATCCACTGCCGTGAACGGGGGTGTATACAAGTTTTATTACCTTGCCAATCTTTTTAACTTCTTTTGGAGAAAGACAAAGTGCTTTAAGTTTTTTATAATACTTTTTGTTTAGCGACTTTTTAACTACGTTAATGTTGTCTTCTAAACTTTCGTCGTATAAAATTGCGTCGGATAAGGGATCACCGATTGCGTTTATGTATTCAACCACCTTAGCCGTTGCTTCTGGAGACATTTGAGAGCCGTCTTCCCCATAGACCTTGTAGCCGTTATATTCTTTGGGGTTGTGACTTGCGGTAATCATAATACCCGCTTTGGTTTTAAGTTCCCTAACCGCAAAAGAAAGCATTGGTACGGGATGAACGTCAGGAAAAAGATATGTCTTAATACCATTAGATACTAAAACTATCGCCGAAGCGTATGCAAATTCGTAAGAAAGTCTTCTCGTGTCGTAAGAAATAACTACACCTTGCTTTTTAGCGGTTTCCCCTAACGACTTGATATATTCCGAAAGGCCTTGAGTCGCCCTTTTAACCGTGTGAACGTTAATTTTATTAGTGCCAAGTCCAATAATGCCACGCATACCTGCCGTGCCAAATTCTAGGTCCTTTCCAAAAGCATACTCAACGTCTTTTTCGTTTTCAGCTAAAAGTTCAAGTTCGGCTTTTTCAAGGTCAGATAGTTTGTCACTTTTGAGCCAAGCATCATAAATATCTTTATACATAAATAAAACTCCAATGAGAAAGGTTCGCTTATTATTATATTTGATATTATACAGTAGTATAACGCCAAAGTCAAAGATTTTTTTAAAACCTATTATAAGATAAAAAAGAAAAATTCAGTAATTTATTAAAGGAAAAAAATTAAAAAATGATTTACAAACAGTTGACAATACCAAATTGTTTTGTTAAAATTGATTAGCATTGTCGAAAAGACGAAAATGCGGGTGTAATTCAATGGTAGAATTCCAGCCTTCCAAGCTGGCAGCGTGGGTCCGATTCCCATCACCCGCTCCAATTAAGTCCAAAAGGGCTTATACGCACCTGTAGCTCAGTTGGATAGAGCATCGGCCTTCTAAGCCGAGGGTCAGGGGTTCGAATCCCTTCAGGCGCACCAAAACGGCGGGTTTAGCTCAGTTGGTTAGAGCGCAAGATTGTGGTCCTTGAGGTCGTGGGTTCGATTCCCATAACCCGCCCCATTAAAACTTAATCGTATAGGGGTATCGCCAAGCGGTAAGGCACTGGATTTTGATTCCAGCATT
>CAJMCT010000108.1 GCA_905211955.1 uncultured Eubacteriales bacterium
AAGCCGTTAATAAGTCTTATCCTTCGTTTTACGAAGATTATAAAAAGGTAGGAGGCGTTGCAGTTGAAATTTAACGATAAACAAGTTTCACTCTTTAAGGGTAGAAAAATTAGCCTTGAAGTTTTCGGTGCATCACACGCAAAAGAGATTGGTGTGACGGCAAAAGGATTTAAGGGTGAACGATTCGACGCGCAAAAACTTCAAGAGTTTATGGATAGAAGAAAGCCCAAAAACACGGCTTATTCTACTAAGAGAAAAGAAGGTGACGTTCCCACTTTTACTCGTGGTGAGAAAAACGGTGTTTTGAAAAACAAGTTTAGAGCGGTTATCGTAAACTCTGACCAAAGAAGTGCGGACTATAAAAACGTAGAAAAAACGCCCCGTCCTTCTCACGCGGATTTCGTTGCATGGACTAAGTATGGCGACGGGTTTGATTATCGTGGCGGTGGAAAGTTTTCGGGTAGACTTACCGCACCCATTTGTATCGCAGGCGGTATCGCTAAGCAGGTTTTAGAAAATAAAGGCATAAAGATAGACGCGTATATTTTAAGTATAGGCAATAAAGAAGGCAAAGGTATAGCGGACGTTAAAAGCATAGAAGAAAGTTTGTCTATGATAGATAAAGACTTCCCCGTGCTAGATAAAACTAGTGAAAAGCCTATGATGGAAGAAATAGAATCTGCAAGGCAAGATTGCGATTCGGTAGGCGGTGTTATAGAGTGTGTTATTCGCGGTGTTCCCGTTGGTGCAGGGGAATATATGTTCGATAGTTTAGAAAGCGTTATATCAGAACTTATCTTTGCCGTTCCCGCGGTTAAGGGTATAGAGTTTGGTAGCGGATTTGCACTTTCAAAAATGCGCGGAAGTCAGGCTAACGACAGTTTTTATTACGATGAAGACGGGTTAGTTAAAACTAAAACCAATCATAATGGTGGAATAAACGGTGGCATGGCAAACGGCATGCCTATAACGTTTAGGGTTGTTATTAAGCCCACTCCCTCTATTGCAAAAGAACAAGACACCGTTGACCTTAAAACAAAGACCAACGTTAAACTAAAAATTGTGGGAAGGCACGATGCGTGCATCGTTCCGAGAGCCGTACCCGTTATAGAAGCAGTTTCGGCACTCGCCATTTACGACAGTATTTAAGGAGTTAAAATTATGGGACTTGAAAAGATTAGAACTGAGATTGACAAAGTAGACGATAAAATTGCCGACCTTTATCAAGAGAGAATGGACCTTATTAAAAAGGTTATAGAAGCAAAAAAACAAAGCGGAAAGAGTACTTTAGACCCCGATAGAGAAAGAAATATTTTACTTCGTGTGACCGATAGGGTTAGCGAAGACAACCAAGTATACTTAAAGCGTGTTTTTGAAACGCTTTTTGAAACAAGTAAAGCATATCAAACTGTAAAGGGCGAGCACGTTTCGGAAATTTCCGAAAAGATTAAAAAGGCTTTAGAAATGGGAGAACTAGAACTTCCGGTAAAAGCAAAGGTTGCTTGCCAAGGCGTTTCGGGGGCATATTCGGGGATTGCGGCGGATAGACTTTTTGAACTTGCCGACATTTCTTACTTTAAGAATTTTGAAGGTGTATTCCAAGCAGTAGAAAAAGGCTTTTGCAAATACGGAGTTCTTCCTATCGAAAACAGTTATGCGGGCTCTGTAAATCAAGTTTACGACCTTATGAAAGAACACAAGTTCTACATAGTTAAAAGCGTGCGCTTATCGGTATCGCACAACTTAGTTGCAAATAAAGACGCTAAACTTTCGGACATTAAAGAAATTTTATCCCACGAACAAGCGCTTAATCAATGCAAGCATTACTTAGAAAAGTTTAAGGACGTTAAAATTACGCCTTGTGCAAACACGGCGGTTGCGGCAAAAATGCTTGCCGAAAGTGGTCGAAAGGACTTAGCGACTATTTCTTCGAGAGAATGCGCGGAAATCTACGATTTAAAACTTTTAGAAACCAACGTTCAAGATACCGACAACAACTACACTCGCTTTATTCTTATTGCAAAGAATATGGAGTTCTATAAAGACGCGCAAAAAATAAGTATTATGACAACCCTTCCCCAAAACTCACCGGGAAGTTTAAACAAACTTTTGTCTAAGTTTGCTAACGTTGGCATAAACTTAACCAAACTTGAATCTCGCCCGATAGTGGGTTCAAGTTTTGAATTCGTGTTCTACTTTGACTTCGAGTGTGATATTAGAGAAAAGGCAGTACAAAACCTTATAACCGAACTTTACAATTCTACCGAGCAATTTACTTTTCTCGGTGCATACAAGGAAATAGTTTAATAATGGAAAACACCAAAAAATTCGGGCTTTTAGGGAAAACCCTTCGTCATAGTTATTCAAAGACCATACACGGTCTTTTGGGCGACTATCCATACGAACTCTACGAAAAGGAAGAAGGGCAAATCAAAGACGTTTTTAATACCCTTGACGGCTTTAACGTCACTATTCCCTACAAGACCGAAGTTATAAAATATATCGACTGTTTATCTGACGGCGCTAAAAAGATTGGCGCTGTAAATACCGTGTGCAAAAAGGACGGAAAAACCTATGGGTTTAACACCGATGCGGACGGTATGAAATATATGATTGAAAGCAAAAACATATCTCTAAAAGATAAAGTCGTTATGATTTTAGGCAGTGGTGGAACTAGCAAAACCGCCGAATACTGCGCTAAAAGTTTGGGTGCAAAAAAGGTACTTTTCGTTAGTAGGAAGGGTGAAATAAACTACCAAAACTACCACTTGCAAAAAGACGTTCAAATAGTTATAAACACAACCCCTGTGGGTATGTTCCCAAACAACTATTCTTGCCCTATAAACCTTTCGGTTTTTGAATACTTGCAAGGTGTTATAGACGTCGTTTATAACCCAAACCTAACTCTTCTTTGCTTTGAAGCGGAAAAACTTAACGTTCCTAACGTAAACGGCTTAAAAATGCTCGTGGCACAAGCAAAGTTCGCAAAAGATATTTTCTTTGATAGCACTACTTCAAACGATAAAATTGAAGAAATATATCATAAAATCTTAAAAGAAAAACTCAACGTTTTTCTAATAGGTATGCCGGGTTCTGGAAAAAGCACGATAGGGAAAGCCCTTGCCGAAAAACTCGGTAGAGAGTTTTTGGATACCGATAATCTAATTGAGAAAAAGGCAGGAAAAACTATTCCCGAAATATTTAAAGAGAGCGGGGAAGAATATTTTAGAGAACTTGAAACCGAAGTCTTAAAAGAAGTTGGTGCTCAAACGGGAAAAGTTGTCGCAACGGGCGGTGGAGTGGTGACAAAGGATAGAAACCTTTACCCCTTGCGCTCTAACGGTGTGTGCGTTTATATTAAGAGAGATTTAGATAGTTTATCAAAAGACGGTAGACCGTTATCTAAGAGCGATAGTGCGGTTAAAGAACTTTACGAAAAGAGAAAAGATTTATATACCGCTTTTTCACAAATTACAGTATCAAACGACGGAGAGATTTCTTCTACAGTCGATAAAATTATGGAGTTATTATGAAAATTTTAGTACTTAACGGCCCAAACCTTAATATGCTTGGTGTTAGAGAAAAGAATATTTACGGCGATAAAGACTATAAAGCGCTTGTAAAACTTATAAATAAAAGCGCCAAAGAAAAAGGTGTTAAAACCGTTTGTCGCCAAAGTAATTACGAAGGAAAACTCGTCACTCTTATTCAAAAAGCGTATAAAAAATTCGACGGAATAGTTATTAATCCCGGCGCTTATACGCACTACAGCTATGCCATCCGCGACGCACTGGCTGCCCTGGAGGTTAAGGGCCTGGTTACCGGCGACCTGAAGTTCGATGAAAACGGCGACGCCATCAAGACCTATGCCGTT
>CAJMCT010000109.1 GCA_905211955.1 uncultured Eubacteriales bacterium
AACTTGTCAAAATTATTAAATATAGCATTACGTTTATGTTTTCAATCAAGAAAATCAAAGCAACAAGCCCGCCCGAAAGCACGAAAACCACCATCGTTTGAATAAAGACTGGCAAACTTTGTTTTACCACTTGCTTTTCGCTTACCCAATCAAACTTAGGAAATAAAAGGTTTAATATTAGCCCTAAATTCGTTCCAAACACCATGGTAGAAATAGAAAGCAAAACGGTGAAAATTCCTTCTACCACTCCACCCAAAATCACGGCGATAATAACGCCCGAAATTAGTGCGGGAACAAAAGAAATTATTAGGTTTGTTAGTAGTTTTACGTCTAAAATCTTCCTTGCCTTGATTGGCGAAGTTTTAATAATCCAAAATGCTTTTCCTTCCAAGGAAATACTTGAAGAAGTTGAAGGCGCCATCAAAAAACAAAATACGAAAATTGGCGGAACTAATAGGTATAAAAAATTTAGTTCTATTCCTTCTATCCCCTTTAGCACAACGGCAATAACCACCGAAAAAGCAATCGCCATAATAGGTCCTAAAATACTGTTCATCATATAGGTAGGATTAGAAAAAAGCGTTTTTAATTCCTTTTTCAAAAGCGCCTTTTCTTGCGACCTTGACGCATACGATCTATGCTGATATTTTCTATCCGTTTTAATAGAATTTATAGCGCTATAAATTCGCTCGTAAAGAGCGCAAATTAGCGTAAATATTATCGCAAAAGATATGAGCGCCACACCGCAATATAAAAGTGTGTATAGACCGCTTAAAACCCCCTTTTCTACCCATGGAAAAAGGAAGAAAATCTTATTTATAACACCGATAATTGCATTTTCGTCTACTGCGGTAATATAGATATATCCACCGATTAAAGCAAAGAAAAACACCGAAAATATTATTGATTTTGCAAGATTTTTGTTTTTGAATTTTGAAGATAGATAAGACACCAAAAATGCAACGAACGAAGATATTGCAACCACTATAAACGGTGTAAAAAGGCTTATCAACAACGAAAATAAAACGTACGTAAACAAAACCGTTCCGCCATAAATAGAAAAGTTTATAAGCGCGCATACGGTTAAAAGTAATGATATTACCCCGTCAAAAATTAAAGACGTAGAAAGTTTAGATAATACCACCGTGCGTTTTTTGATGGGCATTGACGACAAAAGTTGGTAATCTTTAAATGCGTACAAGTCGCTTCCCGTACTGTAAAAGGAAAGGAAAAAACAAACGATTGCAGATAGCCCTATCATTGTTGGAACAAGTTTTTCTATACCGCCTGTTATGGCTAGCATTTCGGCAATCATTTTAGAATATATAAACCCAACACCGCCAATTAAAACAACAAAGAGTGCGCAAAGACCAAAGGACAACGTCCTTTTTCTTTTTACGTTTGCCTTTTTGCCTTTAGTCGAAAAAAGGTTGGAAATATTAATTTTCAAAAGCCACAAAAAGTTAGTCATTTTGAATCTCCAAAAAGACGTTTTCAAGCGAACTATCGCCTATAATTTTTTGGGTTTCGCCTTCGGCAACTAGTTTTCCGCCCTTGATAATGCCGATTTTATCGCAAAGTTTTTCGGCAACTTCTAAAACGTGTGTGGAGAAAAATATTGCACCGCCTTTTTCGCAAAACTCTTTCATAACTTCTTTAACCGCGTGCGAAGCAACGGGATCTAATCCCACGAACGGCTCGTCCATAACGATTAATTTAGGACTATGAATTAGTGCGGAAATTAGCGCAAGTTTTTGCTTCATACCATGAGAGTATGAAGATATTACGTCGCCTAAGTTTTCTTCCAAACCAAATAGCGACGAGTATTTTTTGATAAGTTCGGCTCTCTTTATTTTCTCAACCCTATAAACGTCGCCGATAAAGTTTAGAAAATCTATACCCGCAAGACTTTCATATAGTTCGGGGTTGTCGGGAACGTAAGAAATAATGCTCTTTGCTTTTAATGGCATATCTTTTATAGAAATTCCGTCAATAAAAATCTCGCCTTCTTCAAAAGAAAGTGCACCCACGATAGATTTTATCGTGGTTGATTTACCCGCACCGTTATGCCCGATAAAGCCGTAGATTTCGCCCTTGTTTACACTAAGAGATAAACTGTCTACCGCCTTAAAGTCTTTGCCGTAAATCTTGGTTAGATTTTCTATTTTCAACAAAACGTTTTCTTGCACTTTTCTTACCACCGTAATAAATTTTCATGCACGTAAGTGGACCTATCGCTATGCCGAGCATTAAAATATACGCCCAAAGCAAAAACGACTATTCCTGCAAGACTTCCGTAAAACGCGTTGTAGCCGTTAAAAATTCTAAGGTATAGAATAAAGAAAATCGTACCTATAACGCAAACGGAAAGCGATGCGATACCGCCCGTGCACAAAACGGAAAATTTAAGCCTTATCGGACTTATAAACCCGTTTATTAAAATGATTATACCATAACAAAACAGAATAATAAAGAGAAAAACGAGTATTACCAAAAAGTTTCTACCACTGGTTTTAGGTATTAAATAGTTCAAAAGCATATTCCCAAACGCAAAAACCACACCCGCAAGCAAAAAAACGACGAATAAAACGGCAAGCGCAACTATCGAAGATAACCTTCTCATAAACCCTTTTTTAACCCTATTTTTTATGCCGTAAACATGTTCCCCGTCCTTTGACATTTGCGATAAAAGTGCCGAAGCCGAAAAGACTACGGTAAAAATAAAGAATACCGTGACCGTTTTAGAAACGTTTTCCGCCGTTTGCAAAACTATTCCTATAACTTCTCTAACGTTGCCATTTAGGTTTACTGATAAAATGGAAAAAAGGTCTATGCCTAAAAGGTTAAAAGCCGAAAACAACAAAAAAGCAAGCGGAACTAACGCGAGCAAAAAGTAATATACCCATGCTGCCGAAACGGTGGTTATTCGCGTTTCTTTTATGGTGTTTAGCGCCGATTTTATGCCGTTTAGAATTTTTTTCTTCATAAAAAAACAGTTTGCGCAAAGGCAAACTGTTTATGCTTTATCTGGTTTTTTATCAAAGAGTTTCTACGAAAATATTATGATAAATTTCTTCGTACTTATCCTTATAGAATAGATTTGTTCCACTAGTAGTTATTGCGGCAGTACCTGCGGCAACACTCATTTGCAAAATCTCTTGCATAGGCTTTTTTTCGCTAAGCCCCACGCAAACGGCAGAAATCATACAGTCTCCAGCACCTACGGTAGAGTTTACCGCAACGTTTTGGCTTTTACAATAATAATTTTCTATGCCGTTAGTTAAGATTGCACCGTCCGCCCCTAAAGAAACGAGAACGTTTTCCGCACCTAAGTCTAAGTATTTTTTGCACGCATCGACTATATCGCTCTTTGACCTAATAGTCCTATCGGTAAAACTTTCAAGTTCTCTTAAATTTGGTTTAACCAAAAACACTTTTCTTGCGGAAAGGGCTTCTTCCATATTTGCCTTTTCGGTATCGACGATTACCTTTACGTTATCAGGGATAACCGATAGAACTTCGTTATAAAAGTGTGCGTCTACTCCACTTGGTAAACTTCCACTCATAACCGCAATATCCACCATTTTTGAAAGACTTTTAACGCGGTCTATAAGTTCTAACTGCTTTTGCCTATTAACTACTTCACCGCGATCGTTAATCTCGGTTAGCATAGACCTTTTATCTATTATCTTATAGTTTACCCTTGCACTACCTTTACTGAAAACGAAAGATGGTTTTACGCCTTCCTTTTCTAAAACGTGTTCGAAAATACTTCCGTGGTCCTCAAACATAAACCCAGTGGCAATACTTTCGCCACCAAGCCTTGCTATGCCTTTTGCCACGTTTAACGCCTTACCCGAGTAAGTTTCT
>CAJMCT010000110.1 GCA_905211955.1 uncultured Eubacteriales bacterium
GACGGATATTTTGAAGAAGAAGGCTTAAAAATCAACCTAACTAACGGTGGTGGCGCCGACAACTCTATGACGGCAGTATTATCTAAAACTGCCCACATTGGACTTATGGGGCCCGAAACGGTAATTTACGTAAGTAATCAAGGCAAAGAAGACGCGCCTAAAGTCTTTGGGCAACTAACCCAAAAAGACGGTGCTTTCTTGGTTTCGAGAAAGGCTGAACCAAACTTTAAGTGGACCGACCTTAAGGGCAAGGAAATCCTAGCGGGAAGAAAAGGCGGTGTGCCTGCAATGAGTTTTGAATACGTGCTAAAGGAATTAGGATTTACCAACAACGTTGACTACACCTTAAACTTCAACGTTCAGTTTAACCTTATGACTAGCGCGTTCTTATCGGGTGTTGCCGATTACTGCACTGTTTTCGAGCCTACGGCATCAGAGTATCAAGCCGAAGGCAAGTGGCATATAGTTTCAAGTGTCGGCGTTGCTAGTGGCGAAATACCCTACACTTCATTTATTGCGTTAGAGAGTTTCTTAAACGAAAATAAAGACGTCGTTAAAGGATTTTTAAGAGCAATAAAAAAAGCGCACGAATATATGGCTACACACACCGAACTTGAAGTTGCCGAAAAAATAATTAAACAATTCCCTTCGACAACCATAAAATCTATTGAAACTTCCATAAAAAGTTATAAAAACATTGATGCTTGGAAAACGAATTTGCAAGCGACTGAAAGCAGTTTTGAAAGGCTTCAAAACGTTATGGAAAGCGCTGGGGAATTACCACAAAGAGTGGAATTTTCTAAACTCGTAGACAATACTTTTGCAAAGGAAGTTTTCGGCTAAAAATTTAACTTTTACGACGGGGATAAAATTATGAACAATTTACTTGAAATAAAAAACGTCTCATTAACCTATCAAACCTTAAACGACGAAATAACGGCGATAAAAGACCTTTCTTTTTCGGTAAAAGAAGGTGAATTCGTTTCTATTATCGGGCCATCGGGTTGCGGAAAAACGACTATTTTATCTTTGATTGCAGGCCTTTTACAGCCTACGCTCGGCGAGATTTTAATCGAAGGAAAAGGGGTTGAAAAAAAGAATAAATCGCTTGGATATATGCTACAAAAAGACCACTTGTTCCCTTGGCGAACTATTGAAAAAAACGTGTTTTTACCACTTGAAATAAAGGGCATTAACACACTCGAAAATAAGAACTATGCCGTCTCGCTTTTAGATAAATATGGGCTTGAAAATTTTAAGAAAAATTACCCCGAACAACTATCAGGCGGCATGCGACAACGTGTTGCGCTTATTAGAACTCTATCATCAAAGCCTAAACTTTTACTTTTAGACGAACCCTTTTCGGCACTCGATTATCAAACTAGACTTTCCGTTTGCGACGACGTTTACAAGATAATTAGAGCGGAAAGAAAAACCACCGTCTTAGTCACACACGATATTTCAGAAGCAATTTCTATGTCGGATAAAATTATCGTGCTTACCGAAAGACCAGCAAAAGTTAAAACTATTTTCAAACCTAACCTTACCGGCTATACTCCGCTTAAAAAGAGAGAAAGCAAAGACTTTGGAACTTGGTTTGAAAAGATTTGGAAAGAACTAAATTGAGGTTTACCTATGAAAAATGAAAAGAATTTTTCCAAAATGCACGCCCTTTACTTAAAAAGGGTTAGAAAAGACACCCTTATAGTTTGGTTTTTTAGAATATTCATTCTACTTTTTGCTTTAGGGATTTGGGAACTTTTAGCATACCTAAAAGTTATAGACGCGTTTTTAACGAGTTGTCCTTCTAAAATATTTATAACTATCGGCTCTCTATTTACTGAAAACAACCTACTCTATCATATGGGCATTACCCTATACGAAACAATTTTGGGGTTTATTATTGCCGTGGGGCTTGGGTATTTAATAGCATTACTTCTTTGGTGGTCCGAAAAAGTTAGGCGAATTTTAGAGCCGTATATAGTGGTACTAAATAGTCTACCCAAAATCGCATTAGGACCTATCATAATAGTTTGGTGTGGAAGCGGTAGTAAGGCAATAATTTTTATGGCGGGTTTAATTGGAATTATCGTTGCAATTATCACTATGCTAAACGGCTTTTTGGCAACCGATAAAAACAAGATTTTACTGCTTAAATCTATGGGCGCTAACAAGTTGCAAATTCTTTATAAACTCGTTATCCCCGGAAGTCTACCTACCCTTATTAGCATGCTAAAAATTAGTGTCGGCATGGCGTGGATCGGCTCTATTATGGGTGAATATTTAGTATCTAAAGCGGGGCTTGGCTATCTAATCGTTTACGGCGGTCAGGTATTTAAGTTAGACTTAGTTATGGCGTCCACCGTGATTTTATGTGTTTTAGCAACGCTTATGTACGCAATAGTTTCCCTTTTAGAAAAAGTTATTATCAAACACAAATAAAGAAATTATATTAAAAAACAGCCCGATTGGGCTGTTTTTACTTTGTTTATTATAAAAGAATACAAATAATTCCACCTTTGTTTTCGTTTACTATTCTAGTTAAGGTTTTACGCATTTTACCTTGCGCTTCTTTTGGCATTGTTTCGATTTTACTTTGCAAACCTTCTTTAACCAAATCGTGAAGAGATTTTCCAAACATATTGGTTTCCCAAATTTTAGCAGGATTATCTTCAAACTGGCTCATAAGATAGTTAATTAGGTCTTCACCTTGTTTTTCAGTGCCGACTATAGGCGAAACTTCGGTTGCAACGTCGACCTTCATAATATGTAAACTCGGTGCAGACGCTTTAAGTTTTACGCCGTATCGTCCGCCTTGTTTTACTAAGACAGGTTCTTCTAAATTCATTTCGTCAAGACTTGGCGATACTATACCGTATCCCCCGTCGTACGCTTCTTTTAGGGCGTCTTTTATCTTTATATAATCTTTTCTAGCCCCCGAGAAAGACTTTATAAAACTCATAAGTTCGTAGTCGTCGCAAATGTTTTCGCCACACTCTTCAGAAAGCACTCTATAAAATAATCCGTCTTTACCGCAAACGCTAAACTCGGATACGCCTTCACCAGTTTTTAATTCTTTTAATGATAGTGGCATAAACCTTTCGCTATCTTCAAAGCACCCAGATAAATATGGAAAATCTTTCATTTTCACTACGTCCATAGATGCACTTTTTAGCCCTTCTATAAGTTCTTCTATTACAGGGCTATCACTGGGTAAACTTTGTAGCCATCTAGGAATTTCTACGTTAAAAGCATACATTGGGAATTCAAGCAATACCTTTTCAATTATACCGCCAATCTCTTCACTATCCATTTCGGCAACGTTGATTGGCAAAACTGAAACGCCATATTTTTCTTCCAATTCACTTGCAATTAAAAGTGTTTTTTCATCGTTTGGCGTAGCACTGTTTAATACAATAACGAAAGGTTTTTTAAGGCTTATTAGTTCTTTAATAGTCTTTTCTTCGGCAGGAATATATGCTTCCCTATTAATCTCTCCAAAACTACCGTCGGTAGTCACCACGATACCGATCGTAGAATAATCGCGTATTACCTTCTCCGTACCGATTTCCGCTGCTTTTTCAAAGGGGATTTCCTTATCGTCCCAAGGCGTTTTAACCTTTCTTGGCTTGCCGTCTTCTAAATGCCCCGAAGCCCCGTCTACCATATATCCTACGCAATCTACTAGCCTTACGTTTGCCGTGGTCTTGTTTTTAAACGTCACTTTTACGGCATTTGACGGTATGAATTTTGGTTGAGTAGTCATAACGGTTTTCCCGTCCGCTGATTGAGGCATTTCATCGGTAGCAATTTGCCTGTTTAATTTATTGTTTATATTAGGCAAAACGAGT
>CAJMCT010000111.1 GCA_905211955.1 uncultured Eubacteriales bacterium
CATAATTTAATTCTCCTTTTATCAATGTTGTCAAATTTTCCAACTTTCAATTGGACTATATAAAAATGATAATTCCGCAATGGGTGTATCAAGGCTTTCCGCTAATTTTTTTACTTGGTTTTTAATATCTTGCGAAAAATCCAAATACCAATCTATGGTTTCTAAAATATACTTTCTTTTAAATTCTTCATCAGTATCGATTGCACACTGAAGATTATGTAATCTGTCCGCACATTTAACGACAAACGCAATTTGGTTGCCTTTAATTCCCTCAATATACTTTTGCATATCATAACCCTTTTCCTTTGTCAAAAGTTTAACTGCGGAAAGAACGTTTTGATTGCCATATTCCAAGATTTCTTTTTGAGTAGCATTGGTATCTTCAAGCAAATCGTGAAAGAGAGCCGCTATTTGAAAATCTTCACCATAACCTTGCTTTTTTACCATTTCACAAACGGCAATGGGGTGTGTGATATAGTCATTACCGCCTTTTCTTTTTTGTCCTTTATGTTTTTGTGTTGCGAAGTCCAACGCGCGCTGAACCTTTTTGTTTTCAAGCATTAAATATCTCCCTTATGCTTTAACAATAACTTGGCCTGTCTTTCAGCCTTTTCTTTGTTTCCCAAAGAAATTTTTAAGAACTCTATTATTTTATCAAGATCATAGTTTTTGTTCAAGAGTTCCGCACGGCACAAAAAGCGAAGAGCTACACTAGATGAAACAATATCAAGATTTGCCATGGATAAGCTTTTGCTCGCAAGTTTAATTGCAAGACTATAATTTTCCTTAATCATGCGTTCAATATCGCCAAGTTTTTTAACGCCTAAATATGCAAGTTGTGGAATATAGCTTTCGGGATCGATATTGCTAATTTCAGCGCCAGCGATATCCGCTATTTCCTTGATTATCTTTTGCATATTTCTATTATGTAAAACGTATTCGTTGAGCGAAATCATATTAATAGCAACGTCGTTGGCTTCATCGGTAATTATGCGCTTTCTAATATCTTCTGTATAAGCAAACATATTATCGCGTGCACGAACAAACTCGTCGTCGGCAAGTTCAAGCAAACCTGCAAGACGAGCAAATTGCCTACTAATTTCTCTTGGAACTCCAAAGTCGCTTTTATAACCTATATCGTGGTGTATTGCCGACCACGCATGTTGCAAAACCGTTCTAATTTGAATTTCAAATTTCTTGCCACAAATTTCATCTGGCCACTTATCGCCAAACGGAAGCGAACATATATAGTGGAGAGATAAATATCCAAAAGCGTTTTCTTCTAACAGCGCTCTTTTGTCGGAAGAATTTTCCCAGTCAATAACGAAACTTTCTTCTACCTTTTTGCCTATCTTGTCAATCTCGTCTGAAAGGAAACAAATAACGCGACAACCAAGAATATCGGTAATATCTTCTAAAGTATTATACGAATCGCCCTTTCTTTCAAGTTTTCCCGCTAAACTTTTTTCTTCTTTAACGCGATGTTCAACCGCTAAAACGATTAATCCTAAATCTTTAGCAATATCGGAAAGAATAGCATGTACTACGTCTCCAAGTTTTACAAAAGATTCTTTTTGTTTTTTATAATCTTCTAATATTAATCTACACTTTAAATTCATATATGTTTATCCAAAATTTTTAATAATAACAATGTTTGCAATCTTGCCCTTTACGCCGACAATTATGTCGTCGGCAACGGATACGATTATAGATTTTTCTAACTCGTCCCACTTTTGTTCTTCTTTATTAGAGTCTAGTCTATAACGTTTAAGACTCCACATATAGGAATAATTCATTCCGGCATAATACTCGTTTGCGTAGTTATAAAGCCCAACCATGTCAAAGTTTTTATTTCCTTCACTATCAAGAAACAAGTCTTCAAGTGCAGAACGTATTTTGCCCAATATCCCAGTTGCCGCGGCATTTTTCTTGTTTTTTGCAATTTTAATTAATTCTTTCTTTTTGCTTGCGGTAAGTTCGTCAAGTTTAATCAAAACGTTTATTTTACAAACCCCGTCTTCAAAATCAATCCAAAAATCGCCACAAAACTCATCGATAATATTAGGAAGCATACCGTCTAATTCTTCACAAATTAAGCGCAACTGCAAAGTTTGTTTATCGTTTAATTCATTATACACGGCAACCTTTTCGCTTTCTTTTAAAATTGCGTTTAGCCCCGAAGGTCCTTTTTCTATTTTACACACGTTAGATTTCATAATAATCTTCCTTTTCTTTTTACTCTATAGTCAAAACGTCTAAGAATCCCGTCATTTCGAAAACGTCCATAACAAGTTCACAAACGTTTATAAGTTTCATTGCTCCTACCGATTGAATTTTCTTTTGTGCAGAAAGAAGGACTCTCAACCCTGCACTTGAGATATATTCAAGATTCTTAAGATCAAGAATAAGATTTTTGCAATCATCAAGATTTTCGTTAATTGCTTTGTCAAGCGCTGGCGCGGTAGTCGTATCCAATCTACCCTCAAGTTCTAAGATGATTTCATCATTATTCCTTTTGATTTCTATAATCATAAATCTTAAATCTCCTTTTATATTTTCTTTGTCATTGTTAAAACGTTTTCGCCATTTTCATAAACGTAATTAACTGAGTCCATAGTTTTTTTAGTAATAAAGATACCGAGCCCACCAATTTCGCGTTCTTCCGCAGACAAAGTAATATCAGGGTCAACCTTTTTTAACGGATCGAAAGCAACACCTTTATCTTTCAAACGGAAAGTAATATCACGAGTTTTTTCTTCAAAGGATATATCTAAGGATACGTCGCCTTCAGCAACGCCATAGGCATAGTGCGCAACGTTAACAAATACTTCTTCAATAGCAACGCAAATCGACATTTGTGTTTTAATAGCGCATTCGTGTTTTTCTAATTGTTGCTCCACAAAATCAAGCACGTCTGATAACGCATCCGTCTTTGCGGGGAATATCCTGCTTGCCACGTGCGTTTCTCCCTTATCAATTTTATAATCAAACACAAGCATGGTAATATCGTCAAATTGCGGTGCTTCGTTCACAAATTCATCAATATTGGTTTTTAAGCCATTTAATAACTCGTTAGATTCTAAATTAAAGTTATTGTTCATAAACTCAAGAAGTCTATTTTCGCCATACAATTGATTGTCAGTATTAGTTGCTTCGGTCACGCCATCGGTGTATAAAAACAATCTATCCCCAGAAGAAAGTTGAATTTCGTTAGCGCGATAACGACCCCCATCCATACCTGCAAGGACCAATCCCGCACGAGTTTTTAAATATTCAAACCCACCGTTAGCGCGTTTTAGGAGTGGTGGATTATGTCCTGCGTTAGCAAACTTTAACCTTCCGCTAGAAAGGTCCAAAATCCCCATCCACGCAGTTACAAACATTCCGGACTCATTGCTTTCGCAAAGTTTTTGGTTGGCTTTTGTGAATATTTCATCAACCGCCATACCGCTTTCGGCCAAGTCCTTTATTATAGTTTTCGCAGTCATCATAAACATGGCTGCGGGAATACCTTTACCTGAAACGTCTGCTACTAAAAATGCCAACGTGTTTTCGTTAAGTTTATAAAAATCATAGAAACCAATAATACACTGTTGCTCCAGCTTATCAACGACATCCTGGATTTAGCCAAGATAGAAGCCGGCACACTGGAATTTATCTACTCCCGTGTGGACGTAAATGTCCTCTTTACCGAAATAGAACAAAGTATCCGCCTGCGTCCCCACAGTGAACGGGTAGTGATTGAATTTACAGACCGTCTGCCGCAATGTATCCTTTATACGGAACGGAACCGGCTTATGCAAGTGGTGACTAACTTTCTAAAC
>CAJMCT010000112.1 GCA_905211955.1 uncultured Eubacteriales bacterium
ATAGGCGGACGATTAGGCGCTTCTTTTTTATCAAACACCATATCGCTCTTGCCGTATAACACTTTCTTTAATAGATTAGCACTATATTCGCCTTGCTTAGTGAAAAGTTCTTTACCTTTAACGTTATATCCCCAAGCCCTAACTTGTTCTTCTATAACGGGTTCTAATTCTTCAAATACGTAAACTTCGTCTACTTGAGAAATAAAGTCTTCAATAAGTTTTTTGGGAAGTGGATTTACTAACCCAAGTTTTAACACACTTGCATTAGGGCATGCTTCTTTAACGTATTGATAAGCAATACCCGAAGTAATAAAACCGATTTTTTTATCGTTAATTTCAACCTTGTTTATCGGGAAAGTAGCACCTTCTTCGGCGATAAGATTATCTCTATTTTCAACGAAAACGTGTCTAGCGATTGCACTACCCGGCATCATAACGTACTTTGGAACACTTCTTTCGTAAACCTTATCTTCTACTTCTACTCTATCACAAAACTCAACTATGCCTTGAGAGTGCGCAAGTTTAGTAGTTGTTCTAAGTATTACGGGAGTATCGTATTTTTCGCTCATTTCATAAGCAAACTTTGTAAATTCCTTTGCTTCTTGACTATCTGAGGGTTCAATTACGGGAACGTGTGAACTTCTTCCAATCATTCTCGTATCTTGTTCGTTTTGAGAACTTGCAAGTCCCGGATCGTCGGCAACGACAATTACCGCTCCGCCGTTTACACCCGTATAAGAAAAAGTATAAAGCGGATCGCTTGCAACGTTTAAGCCAACGTGTTTCATGCACGCCATAGTTCTAGTTCCTGCGATAGAGCCACCGATAGCAACTTCTAACGCAACCTTTTCGTTAGGCGCCCATTCGGTATAAATTTCATTATATTTAGCAAGATTTTCGCTAATCTCCGTACTTGGTGTTCCAGGGTATGCGCTAGATAATTTTACGCCTGCTTCATAAGCGCCCCTTGCTATTGCTTCGTTTCCAAGCATAATAATCTTTTCTGACATTATTTACTCCTTAAATCTCTAATTCTTTTTGCTTTGCCTTCAAATCTTTGCAAAGTATTTGGCGATTCTAAAATAATCTTTACGTCTAACCCTAAAATCGTTCTAATCTTAGCCTTGACGTTTTTAGAAAGTTTTTCAAGTTCACCGAAAGAGTCGGTAGACTTGGTAAGTTCTACTCTTACCGAAAGTTTATCAGAGTACCCTTCTCTTTCAACGATGATTTCGTAATGAGGGCCTAATTCTTCAAAACTTAAAATCACTTCTTCAATTTGGCTTGGGAAAACGTTTACGCCACGAACTTTAAGCATGTCGTCGCTTCTTCCCGACAGGTTCTCCATACGGCAAAAAGTTCTTCCACACTTACACTTATCGTAGTATAATCTCGTGATATCTTTTGTTCTATATCTAATCAAAGGCAACGCGTCTTTTTTAATACAAGTAATAACGAGTTCACCCTTTTCTCCATCTGGAAGCACTTCCCCCGTTTCAGGATTAATAATTTCGGGGATAAAGAAGTCTTCATTAATATGCATACCACACATATACTCGCATTCACCCGAAACACCAGGTCCCATAAGTTCGCTCATGCCGTAGTTTGAAGTGACTAACATATCTTCTCCCCACGCTTTATGCATTTCTTCACGCATGGCGTCGGTAAGTAATTCACTACCAACTAAGCCTATCTTGACTTTTAGGTCTTTTTTAGGATCAATGCCCATTTCGTTTGCCACTTCAGCAAGACGGAGCGCATATGAAGGAGTTGCAACTAAAAGCGTAGTTTCAAAGTCTTTCATATACATAATTTGCTTTTCCGAATTACCCGTGGACGAAGGAACGATGGTAGCACCGATATTTTCTAAGCCGTAGTGAAGCCCTAATGCGCCGGTAAACATACCGTATCCAAAACAAATTTGCGCCATATCAGAAGGCGATGCGCCACCCATACACGCTATTCTTGAAACGCATTCCGTCCAAGTTTTTAAGTCGTCTTTTGTATATGCAACGACGGTGGGTTTACCAGTTGTTCCACTACTTGCATGCACTCTTATTAAGTCTTTTTTATCGACCGCTAAAAGTCCAAACGGATAGTTGTCTCTTAAATCTTGTTTTGTCACGAAAGGAAGTTTTGCTAAATCTTTTAATGATTTAATATCTTCGGGTTTAACACCCGCTTTTATCATTTTTTCCCTATAAGGCAAAACCTTTTCGTACACCCTACTTACAGTCTCTTTAAGTCTTTCTAATTGAATCTCTTCAATTTCACTTCTCGATAGGGTTTCTTCTTTAGACCAAATCATTATTGTCTCCTATAAACACGTCGTTATTCAATAACGTTTTCTATTTCTTTTTCAAATGCTTGTTCGATAATTTCCTTTTTAGGTGCTTTAGTAAATAAACTTACCAAGAAAGTCACGATTAAAGAGTAAGCCATACAAATAACACCAATTAACGGCGATTGACCAATACCGCTTTGTATTGCTGTTCCAACCGAACAGTTCCAGCCATTATAATCATAACCGAACACAAAAATTAAGGTAATTGTTAAAACTAGTGTTCCAATAATCGATGCCCAAACGGCAGGCTTTGTCACCCTTTTCCAACGCAAGCCAAACACGAACGGGCCAAAGAAGCACCCTGCAAGTGTGCCCCAACTTAAACCCATAAGATAAGCGATGGCTGATATGTGGAATTTTTCGTTTAATATTGCAAGGGTTAAAGAGATTGCAACAAACACTAAGCACAAAACTCTCATGGTCACGTTTACTCTTTTATCAGATGCTTTTTTGTTGATTTTACCCTTGTAAATATCGATTGCAACAACCGATGCGCTTGTAAGCGATACCGATGCAAGTGTTGACATGCTTGCCGATAATATTAAAACGGCAATTATACCTGTTAAACCCATTGGGATAACGATATTTATCATTTCAGGGATAATGTTATCAGCACCAACACCAACAAGTTCGTTTTGGAAAAGTCCGCTAAGCGAACCAACAAAATATGCGCCAAAACCAATAATTAGAGCAAAAATCGTACTAACAACTGTGCCTTGCTTTAATGCCTTTTTATCCCTTAGCGCATAATACTTATGCACCGTTTGTGGAAGCCCATACACCCCAAAAGAAGTTAATAAAATTAAAGATAGCAATGAAATAGTGTGTCCGTAAATTCCACCCTTTTCGCTTGAGAAGGTAAACCAAGAAAGTTCAGGGTCGCTAACAAGTTGAGATAAGTTCCAACTAACGTTTTCGTGATTTAAGAAGAACACAAGCATTAGTGCAACACCGATAAGCATAATTATGCCTTGTATAAAATCGGTTAAAGAAGTTGCAAAATAACCGCCAAAGAATAAGTAAAGTGCGGTTAACACCGCAAGTGCAATCATAATAATCCAGCCTTCAATACCAAAAACAATTTCAAATAGGCTTGAAAGTCCGTTATAAACTGATGCTGAATAAGGAATCAAGAAAATAAAGATAACTATTGCCGAGCAAAGTTTTAATGAACCGCTTGCATATCTTTTTTCAAAAAATTCAGGCATAGTTTTTGCTGAAAGCCTAGTGGTCATATTCTTTGTGGCTTTGGCTAATATCATCCATGCAAAAAGCGAGCCAAAGATTGCATTACCAACGCCAATCCATACTGCCGACAATCCGTACTCAGCACCGAATTTGCCTGCGTATCCTATGAAAATTACAGCTGAAAAGTAGGTTGTGCCGTAAGAAAACGCAGACATCCAACCGTTAACACCCTTTTTACCTGCAAGCAAAAAGTCATTAACAGTCTTAGAACGATTTCTTGTATAAAGGGC
>CAJMCT010000113.1 GCA_905211955.1 uncultured Eubacteriales bacterium
CTTTGCCGTTTTGCCAAAGTTGTCTTTTAAATATCTCTGTCCGTAAAGACTTTGACGAGCATAACTTTCACCGCTTGCGCTAAAACAGTCGGGTTGAACCCACCACCCTTCGTTAAGTTCCCAGCGCCCTTCTTTAATACGCGCCTTTATCTCTTTGAACATTTTAGGGTCAACCTTTTTTATCCACTCGAAAACGGGTGGCGTACAAAAAGAGTATATAAAATCTTTGTCTTCGTTCATGCGGTCTAAGGCACTTCTAAAAGTTGAACAAATTGAAGCCATCGCTTCGTCCCAGCGCCAAAGCCAAACGGGATCAAAGTGCGTATTCCCAATCATATAAACGTTCTTCATAAATTACCTTACCAATCGACGGTTTTAAGTTGAAATGATTATATCATTTACTTTTGCCTTTTGCAATACTCCCGTTGACTTTTAAGATTATTTATTTTATACTATTTTTAGAAATTAAAGGACGAAAAAATTATGAAACAACAAACCTTAAACAAAAAAGATACAGGTGAAATAGACCGCACTGAAATCGTTATGCACGTCAAAGACGACTCTGATTTTCTTTCGGTTTTCTCTACGACTGAAACTCCGGTTATTAGCGGACAGGTTGCCGAGTTTTTAGATAATGCAACTAAAACTATTCACCCCGACAAGCCGCTCTCTCTTAAAATTAAAGGCGACTGCATAGACGAAAACGAACGTATTGTATATAAAAAAGCGATTAAAGAATATTATTCTCAAGAACTCACTTCGGTAAATTCAGAGATTAAAGTCCTTAACCGTATCGCCATGCTACTAATGTTTTTCGGTGTTATCATTTTAGGGATTGCCGTATTTTTAGAACTTAAATTCAATAGTATTATTTGGTCGGAAGTAGTAGATATAGTGGCTTGGGTTCTTCTTTGGGAAGCGGTGGATATCAAGTTCTTCCGCACGCGAGATCTTGCCATAAAACGCAAAAAAGTGACTTCCTTTATCTCAATGCCTATCACTTACGAAAATTAACTCTATCCTTATACAAAAAAGCGTAGCACCTGCTACGCTTTTAGTTTTATTTGTTTATTCGTCGAATAGTGGGGTTGAGAAATAACGTTCTGCGGTGTCGGGAAGAACGGTGACTACCGTTTTGCCTTTGCCAAGCACTTTTGCAAGGCGCTTTGCCGCCGCCACGTTCGTGCCTGCCGATATTCCGCACATTATTCCTTCTAGTCTTGCTAGATCTTTAGACGTTTGCAAAGCTTCTTCGTCCGAAATAATGCAAATATCTTCGTAAATCTTAGTGTTTAGAACGGGTGGAATAAGCCCGTCGCCAATGCCCATTTGAATATGGGTAGAAATAGTTCCGCCAGCTAAGATTGCCGCGTTTTCGGGTTCAACCGCCCAAATCTTGATGTCGGGGTTTTGGGCTTTTAGAACTTCGCCAATACCGGTAATAGTTCCGCCCGTGCCTATGCCAGAACAAAAGCCGTGAATAGGACCTGCAACTTGCTCTAAAATCTCTAAGCCGGTATGGTGACGATGCACCATGGGGTTTGCAGGGTTTTCAAACTGTTGGGGAACGAACACTTTGGGATTTTCCGCTTGCATTTTTTGAGCAAGCTTTAAGCACTCGTCTATACAAAGCCCAATGTTTCCGTCGTCGTGAATTAAAATTACTTCCGCACCGTAGTGACGAACGAGTTTTCTACGTTCTTCACTTACGCTATCAGGCATAATTATTACGGTTTTATAACCCTTAACAGCACCAACAAGCGCAAGGCCAATGCCTTGGTTTCCACTAGTAGGCTCTACGATAATGCTATCCGAACCGAGTAATCCTTGCCTTTCCGCTTCGGTAATCATGTTATAAGCCGTTCTAGTCTTTATAGAACCCCCTACGTTAAGCCCTTCAAACTTAACCAATATGTCAGCACTATCTTTATCCACCATTTTATTTAATTTTATAATTGGAGTATGCCCTATTGCTTGCAAAACGTTTTCGTAAATCATTACGCATATCTCTCCTTTTTTTAAGCCGTGATATTATTATACCAAATTATTCAAAATAGTCAATAAATTGTGCTAAAACATTATACTTTGTTAAATTAAAAACAAAACCCTTGCCCGTCAAGTTAGTTATCTCCATTTATCCTCAACAAAAAAACACCAACCGTTTGGTTGATGTTTTCTTTTTGGTTGTCCATTTAGCGAACTAAAAGAACCGTAATATTAAAAGCGTTAGGAAGTTCCTAACGCTTTTAGGGTTTATGCTTTTTGTTTTTTATGAGCAAAGTTGAATAATCATAATAACTATATGAAAAATAAAACTCACAAGTGCGTAGCCAAAACCAAGTCCTGTTATAAGTCTTAAACAGTTATTCGAGCTTCTCCAACCTTTTAATTGAGTAAAGCCATCAATAAAGATTGCCAGCACAAAAGATAATGATACGTACATGTTTAGTGGCAATAACGCACAGAATAATGGGCCAAACAATACTAACCCGAGAAAAATCCCCGTACACCGTGCACATAAAGGAAATTGAAATCCACAAAGATGAAATGATCTATCAGAAAGTTGATGACATCTAAAAAGTTTGCCAAAAAAACGCATGCACTTCTTCCATCTTATGTATTGTTTATTTGTCATATTTATCTAAAATTCTTTTCCACATTTTTTGCATTTTCTAACAGTACGCGCTTCTGTTTTATCTTTTGCCCCACATAACAATCCAATAGGCCCACATAACAAATATCCACAACACGCATCTCCTTTATCAAAATTTGATGATGCTTGATATGTTACAAATTCAATATTTTTTGAACCACAATTTGGACATCTTATCTCATCTTCTTCATTTTCAAAATTTTTAAGACTTGTCCCACAATTTTTACAATATTTATCATTTGTTGAATGTTGCGTTCCACATTTATGACAATAAACAGGCTCGCCTTCTGTACAAATTGTCTCTATTATTTCATTGTTTATTTTTTGTTGCTCTTCCATAACTTTCTCCTTTGCATACGATAATTTAATAGATTTTTTACGTATTATACCACTTTTTTAAATTCCATGCAATAGAAAAAGACTATCAATAAACCTATGTGGTTCAATTGATAGTCTAGTGGTTGCAAGGCTCGTGAACCAGCAGAGCGATAAAGTAAAAAGCGTTAGAAAATCTCTAACGCTTTTAAATATTTTTAATTCTCTGATTCTTTTTTTATTATATTTCTTCTTTTAAGCTGAGATACAAATCGAACTAAAAAAACTATTTCTGCGATAGAAAACACAATCTGTAAAACAACCGCCCCTGCGGATGTGTACACGTTATCTCCAGATGAAAGAGAAAACACCGAATTCCTTGTAAAAATTCTCTTTCTCGTATCCAAATCGCTTTCATCTGGGTTTGTCAAGAATGAAATAATAATGATTTTATCATCTACTCTTTGATATATCCCAATATTGTTTGAGACTTGTTGTTTTCCATTATAATTCATAGAATATACAACTTGTGCATATCCATCATCAAACTGTAATTTCGTTTCATAATTTTTGCTATACCAACCAGAATATGTTGTTGTCCCTCTATATGTCCCAAAAACAGGTTGGCATAAAAAAACGATATTAAATATAACAATAAGCACCAAAACAATAATTGAAAATTTCCAATTCTTAAACAATTTTTTCATAAATAACCCCTCAATAAAAAATGCGTCTCGCTGGGAGACGCACTAAAAGGCATCTCTCCATATTGCTACATACTTAACCTAATTCAAAGGTGAGAGAATACACTTTTACCGATAGTATTCCCT
>CAJMCT010000114.1 GCA_905211955.1 uncultured Eubacteriales bacterium
GGCGCTATTTGGCAAAACGTTAAGGGAATGGTAAAAGAAGTTGCTAAAACTAACGAGATTTCTTCAATTTGTATTTCTTCGCTTGGAGAGTCTTTCGTTTTACTTGATGATGACGATAACGTTTTGTTTTACCCAATGCTATATACCGATAGCCGTGGAGAAGATGAAGCCAAGGAAATTTTAGAAATAGTTGGTGGCGAGCGGGCGTTTAAGATTACGGGTGTATTGCCGCACAGTATGTATTCACTTTCTAAGATTTTATATATCAAAAACAATTACCCCGAAATTTTTGCAAAAGCAAAAAAGGTTATGCTCGTTTGCGACTATATTGGATATTTGCTTTCGGGAAAGAGAGTTATAGACTATTCTTTAGCATCGAGAACGGGTGCGTTCGACGTTAGCACCTTAGAGTTCTCAAACGAGATTTTATTGGCGTTTGGATTAGATAAAGACTTGTTTTCTAAGCCTATGCGTGCAGGTGGTATCGTCGGCGAAATCAAGAGTGAGATTATAGACGAATTGTCCATTAAAGGAAACCCCGTTTTAGTACTTGGTTCTCACGACCAAGTATGTACGTCTATCGGTGCAGGGGCGCTTAAAGACGGCGATGCGGTTGATGGCATGGGTACGGTTGAGTGTATCACCGTATTGTTTGATAAAAAACCCGAAGATTACGATATGGGTAAAATGGGTTATCCTTGCGTTCCTTACGCGGTGGATGGGCTTTACTGCACTTATATGCTAAACTATTCTTGTGGCTCAACGATTAATTGGTTCAAAAAAGAGATTATGCACGAATATAAGGGAGAAGAAAAAAACTTTTTTGCCTATTTAGAAGGCAAAATGAAAGACGGCCCCACGGGCATTTTAACCTTGCCGTACTTTGGCGGTGCTTCAACACCTTACCAAGACCTATCGGCAAAAGGGGCAATAGTAAATCTTACTACCACTACTACCGATGCGGACGTTTATAAGTCAATAATGGAAGGCACGGCTTTTGAGATGTGCTTTAACGCGGAAACGGTAAAAACGTTTGGCATAGACCTTAAAAACATCGTTGCTACGGGTGGCGGTGCTAACTCTAAAACTTGGATGCAAATAAAGTCTGACGTTCAAAACGTTTCGGTAAAGACTTTGCGTTCTAGTGAAGGCGGACTTTGCGGAACGGTTATGCTTTCAGCGATTGCGCTAGGAAGTATAGAAAACTTAGAAAAAGCAAGGGAAATTTTCGTTCGCTACAATGCCGAATTTATCCCAAACAAAGATAAAAATTTAGCGTACCAAAACGATTACGCAAAATATAAAAAATTATATAAATGTATAAAGGAAGTAAACACGTTATGAAATTCGCATTATTTTTTGGAAACCGTGGATTTATGCCCGCTGAACTAATTGCAGGGGCAAGAGAAGATATGGTTAAGGCTGTGACTGATGCTGGGCACGAATATCTTATTATGGACGAAAGCGCTACTCGATACGGCGCGGTAGAAACCCGTGAAGAAGGTAAGATTTACCACGATTGGTTAAAACAACACGAAGGTGAATATGACGGCGTAATACTTTGTATGCCCATCTTTATCGACGAAAACGGTGCGGTAGCCGCACTTCAAGACGCAGGTGTTCCTATACTTATGCAAGCATATCCCGACGAAATCGGAAAGATGGACTTTAAGCATAGGCGCGACGCTTACTGTGGAAAATTCTCCGTGACGGACGTTTTCTATCAATATCAAATTCCGTTCACCGTTTTAAAACCGCACGTAGTACACCCGCTCTCCGACGCGTTTAAGAAAAATCTTTCAGACTTTGCTGCGATTTGCCGTGTGGTTAAGGGTATGAAGCGCTTTAACTTAGGTTGCATAGGCGCAAGAACTACCGCGTTCAAGACCGTTCGTTTTGACGAAGTGACCTTACAAAGATACGGCATTAACGTAGAGAGTTTCGACCTTTCCGAACTCGTGTTTAAGGTTCAAGCAAAATCTGACGACGAAACCGCCGTTTTAGAAAAAATCAAGGTTTTGGAAAATTATGCAGATTTTACCAAAGTGCCTACCGCAAACAAGATTATGCTTGCTAAAATCTCGGTTGTTATCGACGAATACATTAAAGAATACAATCTCGACGCAATCACCCTTCGTTGTTGGAACGAAATGGAAACTATTTTAAGAGTTTGTCCTTGCGTTCTTATATCCGAACTTAACGATAGGGGCATCGTATGTTCTTGCGAAATAGACTTAACTAGTGCAATAACCATGCGTGCAATGCAACTTGCAAGCGAAAAAGCAACCGCTTGTCTTGATTGGAACAACAACTACGGTGACGACGAAAACAAGGTTATTCTTTTCCACTGTGGACCAGTTGCACAAAGTCTAATGGCGGGTAAAGGCACCGTCACCGAACACAAGATGTTCGCCAAAAACGACCCTGGTAGCGGTTGGGGAACTAACGAAGGTAGAATTTCGGCTTTCGATATGACTTTCTCTAACGGCTTTACCGAAAACGGCAAGTTAAAGGTTTACGTAAGCGAAGCAAAGTTTACGGACGATAAGATTGAAAGTGCTTTCTTTGGTTGCGGTGGGGTTGCGGAAATACCCGATTTACAAAACAAACTTATTAAACTAGCAAAGGGTGGCTTTAAGCACCACACCACTGTTGGCGTTGGACACATGAAAGACGTTTTAACTGAAGCGTTTACAACTTATTTAAACTATGATATTATCGATATAGACTGATAAAGGAGCAAAATTATGTTAGTAGGATTAAAGGAAGTATTAAAAGAAGGGAAAGAAAAAAATATTGCCGTAGGTTGTTTTAATACACCCACGTTAGAGTGTATCTTAGCGGTAATTGGGGCGGCGGAAGAGATAGACGTCCCCGTCATCATCGCTCACGCACAATGTCACGAAGACGTTGCGCCCATCGATAAAATCGGACCCGTTATGGTTGAGCTCGCTAAACGTAGCAAGGTAAACGTTTGCGTTCACCTAGATCACGGTGAAGACTTTGAATACTGCAAAAAAGCCATTGCTCTCGGCTTTACTTCGGTTATGATAGATAATTCAACATTACCTTACGAAGAAAATACTAAAAACACAAAAATGGTTGTAGACTACGCGCACGCGCACGGCGTTCACGTTGAAGCCGAACTTGGCGCACTTCCCCAAAGAGAAGGTGGCGGTGAAAGTACTGTTAGTGATCCTAGCGAATTATATACTAAGCCTGAACTCGTTCCTGACTTCTTGGCAAAAACGGGTATCGATGCTTTGGCTATTGCGTTCGGCACGGCACACGGCATCTATAAAACAAAACCCATACTCAATATGGATATAATCTCTAAGGTAAGGGCGCTTACCGAACTTCCACTCGTTATGCACGGCGGTAGCGGTATCTCACACGAAGAATATCGCGAAGTTATCCGTAGGGGAGTTGGCAAAATCAACTACTACTCGTATATGTCATACGCAGGCTACAAGGAAGCAAAAACTTGCGTAGAAGAAAAACCCGAAGACTTTATTCACAACCTAACTTTAAGAGTTCAAAACGTAATGAAACAAAACGCGCTAGAAACCCTAAAAGTCTTTGCTAATAAATAATAATAAAAGCCAAGGATACCTTGGCTTTTTATTTTTGCCGATGGTCGGTCGCTCGTCCGTGCAAAGCACTACCGAGTCCTTACGGACGAACCTTCGGTTCTTTTTTTGTGGTTTAAGTCATTATATATAAAGCCGATGGTCGGTCGCTCGTCCGTGCAAAGCACTACCGAGTCCTTGCGGACGAACCTTCGGTTCGGCCCAACC
>CAJMCT010000115.1 GCA_905211955.1 uncultured Eubacteriales bacterium
TGGCTTGACCTTTTTAATTATAGAATAAACCAAAATTATAATGAAAAAAACTGGAATAAAGTAAACCATTAAAACTTAATTTCCGCCTTAGGTTTTTTAATAAAAATCTTAACTAAAAGCACGCCGATTATCGTTGATAAAAGTGTTGCTAAAATAGTTGGTAAAATTATATCAGATGGTGATGCCGAATTCATTTGGGTGCGCAAAGCGAGAACGGATGAAGGGATAATTTGCACGCTTGTTGCATTTAGAACGAAAAACATTGCGATTACATAGTCAGTGTTTTTATGTTTTTCAAGTTCGGAAATTGACTTTATTCCCATAGGCGTAGTAGCACCACTCATGCCTAAAAGGTTTGCCGAAATATTCATAGACATATATTCATTAGCGGTATCGGGAAGTTCGCCAAACAAGAGTTTGTTTACAGGCTTTAAAATCTTGCTTAATTTTCGCGATAACTTAGAACGCTCTAAAAGTTCAAACATTGCCATCCAAACGGCATAAACGACCACGAGTTTAATTGTAAGCGAAAGCGCCTTTTCACCACCCGAAAGCATGCCTGATAAAAGGGTGTCTGGCGAAGTAAAGGTAAGTATTATCATAGAAGTGGTTAAAATGATTGCGAAAATTACGTTCATATCAAATTTTATGCTTAAAACCTCTTGAATATGTTTTGAAAAAGTGGTAAAATGTTATACTGAAAAATTATATAAGAAGGAAAGAAAATTGAAAGAAAAATATTACATTACAACTGCTATAGCGTATACTTCAAGCAAACCCCATATTGGCAACACTTACGAAGCGATTTTGGCTGACAGTATGGCGAGATTTAAAAGAAAGCAGGGGTATGACGTTTTTTTCCAAACGGGTACTGACGAACACGGTCAAAAGATAGAAGAAAAGGCAAAAGCCCAAGGCAAAAACCCCAAAGATTTCGTTGACGAAGTTGCGGGCGAGATTAAAAGAATTTGGGATTTGGTGGGCGTTTCTTACGATAATTTTATTAGAACGACAGACCCATATCATGAAAAGCAAGTTCAAAAACTATTCAAAAAACTTTACGAACAAGGCGACATTTATAAGGGCGCATACGAAGGTTGGTATTGCACGCCTTGTGAATCTTTTTGGACGGAAAGTCAATTAGTTGACGGCAAATGCCCCGACTGTGGTAGAGAAGTAAAAAAGGCGCAAGAAGAAGCGTACTTTTTCAAGATGAGCAAGTATGCCGATAAACTTATGAAATATTACGACGAGCATCCCGATTTTATCGTTCCCGTATCAAGAAAGAACGAAATGGTAAACAACTTCTTAAAGCCAGGTCTTCAAGACCTTTGCGTATCGAGAAGTTCGTTTAAGTGGGGAATTCCTGTTGATTTTGATGGAAAGCACGTCGTTTACGTTTGGCTTGATGCACTTTCTAACTATATAACGGGTATCGGCTACGATGCGGACGGCAACCACGCTGGCAGTTATAAAAAGTATTGGCCGGCAGACGTTCACGTTATTGGTAAAGATATAATTAGATTCCACACTATTTACTGGCCCATTTTCCTTATGGCTTTCGGCGAAGAATTGCCTAAGCAAGTTTACGGACACGGTTGGCTTTTACAAGACGGTGGAAAAATGAGTAAAAGTAAAGGCAACGTTATTTATGCTGACGACTTGGTAAACTTTTTTGGTCGCGATGCGGTGAGATATTTCGTACTAACCGCCATGCCCCAAGATAACGACGGACTTATTTCGTGGAATTCGGTTATCGACGTTATAAATAGCGATTTAGCAAACGTTTTCGGAAACTTGGTAAGTAGAACGGTTGCAATGTCGAACAAGTATTTTGGCGGAATCGTTGAAGATAAAAAGGCAAGCGAGCCCATTGACGAAGAATTAAAAGCGATAGTTTGCAGTGCTTACAAAAAGGTTTGCGCTAAAATGGACGAATATAAAATATCAGATGCTATAAGCGAGATATTTGCAATATTTAGAAGAGCAAACAAGTATATAGACGAAACAACGCCTTGGGTATTAGCAAAAGACGAAAGCAAGAAAGATAGACTTGCTACGGTAATGTATAATCTTACCGAAAGCATAATTATAGGACTTTCACTTTTGTATCCTTATATGCCCGACACTTGCGAAAAAGCAGTTAAAATGTTCGGTCAAAATTTGAGAGCATTTGAATGTCTTGATAAGTTTGGTGTTTTAGAAAGCACGAAAGTGACTGAAAACCCTGAAATTTTATTTGCAAGATTAGATGCTGTAAAAGAAATGGAAAAGGTAAATAAGATGATAGAAGAAAGAAAGGAAAAGACGGTAGAAAAAGAAGAAGTTGCGGAGAAGAAAGAACAAATTTATATCGACGACTTTGCAAAGATAGAACTTAAAATCGCTAAGGTTATTGCTTGCGAAAAGGTAGAAAAGAGCAAAAAACTTCTTAAACTTACAGTTAAAATTGGCGACGAAGAAAGAACGGTTGTAAGTGGTATCGCTCTTGCATATTCCCCCGAAGAATTAATCGGCAAAAAACTTGCAATGATAACCAACCTAAAACCTGTAAAACTTTGCGGAATAGAAAGTCAAGGCATGATAATTTGTGCCGAAGATAAAGACGGCAAACTCGCTTTCTTAACACCTGAAAAAGACGTTTCGGAAGGAAGTCAAATCTTCTAATGTTTATAGATATACATTGCCATATCGAAGACGAAGAAAACGTTGGCGAGATTATACAAAACTATTTAAGAGACGGTGTTGATATAGTTATCAACGCGGGTGCAAATTTAAAGTCTTCTATTTTGTCGAAAGAACTTGCAAACAAATACGAAAGCGTGTATTTCGTTGCAGGTATTCACCCGTCCGACATAGAAGAATTGGATAGTGGCGTAATAGAAAAATTAGAAGAAATAGCGAAAGACAAAAAGTGTTTAGGTATTGGCGAAATAGGGCTTGATTATCACTTTTTGCCTTTTGATAAGAATAAGCAAATTCAAGGTTTTATAGAGCAAATTAACTTAGCAAACAAACTTGATTTGCCGATAGTGGTTCATAGTAGAGACGCAACGAAAGACACGCTCGATATTTTAAAGGAAAACCCCGTATCTCGCGGTGGAGTAATGCACTGTTTTTCGGGCTCGAAAGAAACTGCGTTAGAGTACTTAAAGATGGGCTTTTATATCTCTTTTGGCGGAACTTTAACTTTTAAAAATGCAAACGTATTAAAAGAAGTGGCAAAAATTTTGCCTATCGATAAAATTTTAACCGAAACTGATAGCCCGTATTTAAGTCCGCATCCTTTTAGGGGGACTAAAAATCAGCCTAAAAACGTCAGTTTAGTCACGGCGTATTTGAGTGAACTTAAAGAGATGACTATCGAGAGCGTTTCAAACATTGTAAAAGAAAACGCTAAAAAATTATTTTATAAACTTAAAAATATTTAAAAGTCAAAATAAAGTCGAAAAAAATTCCGACTTTATTTTGATAAAATTTTAATCATTGGTAAAAATGATTTTGTAAAGAATTTCTCTTTACGTTATTATTGTGTGAAAAAGCGTATAAACTATTCGCAATTTATAAAGGAAAATAATGGAAAATAACTTAAAAAAAGTTTTAGTTAAACACGGCTTTTCGTTTAAGAAAGCCTTTGGACAAAACTTTTTAACTAACAGCCAAATATTAG